>CACZKM010000019.1:27900-36271 GCA_902781745.1 Oscillospiraceae bacterium | reverse complement strand
CGCGCATGCCGCGCAAGCGCGTCATACCGTCTCATGCAGTCTCAAACGCGCCTTCGGCGCTATAAAAAGCTTTTCAAGCTTTTTAATTGAGACTAGTATAATCTCTCGTTGCCGTTTGTTCAGCAGACAGTGCTGCGGCTCCGTCCTGTACTGTACCATAAAAAACAACCGGCCGCCGGGGAGGCTCCTCCCGGCGGCCGGCCGTGTTTTCTGGGATCCTGGGAAAGAATGGCGTCCGTCCCTCCCATCACTCTATCAGATGGAGGACCACGATATACTCGATGGCGCTCTTCTCGTCGCCGACCCTGTCCGCCCGGGCCAGGAGGCGGATGCTTTTCCTGCCGGGCAGATCCATCATGATCTCCCGGGAATTGTCAAGGATGCTCGCCACGAAAAGCTTTGTGTACTCCTGATGGGGTATCCCCGGCCGGCTGCCCTGGACATAGCGGCAGAGCTCGCCGGCGTTGAGAAGCTGGCGGAACTCCTCCGCATCCATGCCGATGTGGCCGGCCAGGCCGTGGACCGCCACCTCATACTCCAGATTCTGACCCACCCGGCGGAGGAAGAGGATGGTATCGGTGAGGTACTTGGACAGGATCCGCATCTGGTTCCGGATGCGCATGACGTCATCCACGTCGATGACCACCCCCTGCCAGCAGATGGACCCGAACTTGTCGGTGATCAGGCTCTGCTCCGCCACATAGACATAGTCCCCCACCTTGCGCTGGAGGCGATAGGGGCGGAACTGCTTCTGCTCTCCCCGGGCGATGGCGTCGGCCTCTTCCTTGAGCTTCTCCCGGTCCTTGGGGTGGACCATGTTGATCAGCTTGTTGTCGAAGATGGCGCGGATCTCCGCCTCGCTGAAGCCTGTCAGCCTCATGAAGTTCTGCCCGATGAAGAGGAAGGTAAAGTCCTCCTCCAGGGAGCAGCGGTAGTAGGCGCCGGGAAGCTCGGAGCTGAGGAACTGGAGCTCCGTCACGTCCTGGGCGGAAGCGTAGTATTTCTTGCCCCCCCGCCTGTCCTGGTCGATGAAATAGAGCTGGAGCTCCAGCCATACCTGGACGCCGTTGGGACGGTAGGAACGGATGACCCCCTTGGCCCCCACGGTGTGGTGCTCCTCGGCGTACCGCAGGAGGGAGTACAGCTTCTCCCGGTCCCTCGGATGGAGGTACTTCTGGATGCTGTTCTGCCGGGCGTTCAGCTCCTCCGCCTCGATGCCTACCAGCCGGTAGAACTGCTCGTTGTAGCGGATGATGTCCACGTCCTCCCCGTGCCAGTAATAGAAGGCCACGGGGCCTAGGATGTTGTTGAGCATCACGTCGCTGTAGATGTTCCGGTCCAGGAACTCCCGGACCTGGATCTGCTGGTTGGCCTTGAAGACGATGCCATGGCTGTCGATGGCGCTCTCGTTCTCGATCAGGGACTCAAATTCCTTGACGGGCACCGGCTTGTTGAAGAAAAAGCCCTGCATATAGCGGCAGCCCATCTCCGACAGGAAGGTGACCTGGTCCAGGGTCTCCACCCCCTCCACGATGATGGGGGTGGCCAGGTTACGGGTCATGTTGACCACAGACTCCAGGATGTTGATGCCCTTGTGCTCGTCTCCCTCGCCGATCCGCAGGAACTGGGCGTCCAGCTTGATGACGTCCATCTCGATGCTGCGGAGCATATTCAGGGAGGAATAGCCGCTGCCGAAATCGTCCATCATCACCATGAAGCCTGCCTTCCGCAGGCCGCTCACCGCCTGCCGGACCGTGCCGGTGTCGTCCACATAGGCCGACTCGGTGATCTCGATCTTCAGGTCTCCCGGAGAAAGGCCGTACTTCTCCAGAAGCTGGGAGAAGAAGGCGGGCACATCGATGGCAAAGAGATCGATCTGAGAGACGTTCACCGAAATGGGCACCGGCTTCCTGCCCCGGTCGATCCAGCTCCGGAGCCACCGGCAGACCGACTCCCAGATGAACACGTCCATCTTGGTGATCAGGTCGTACTTTTCCAGAAGGGGAACAAAGTCCGCCGGGGAGACCGTCCTCCCGTCGGGCCGGATCCACCGGGCCAGGGACTCCGCGCCGACGATCTTCTGGTTGGAGACCCGGTACTGGGGCTGGAGCCAGAATTCGATCTCCCCGTTCTCAAGGGCCTTTTTGAAGGCGAACAGAAGCTGGTACTCCTCGGAATGCTTTTTGTGGAACGCAGCGTCGTAGACCTGGATCCGGGTGCTGACGCTGCCCTGGAGCTCCTCCGCGGTAAGGGCGGCGTGGTTATAATACTCCATGATCTGGCTGCTGGAGCCGTCGATGAGGGCGATGCCGAAGATAGGCGCGAAGCCGTCGATGGCGCTCACGGAAGAGATCAGGGCCTGAAGCTCGTCGTAGAGGCTCCGGATCCGCCCCTCGTCGTAGGGGATCACAAGGCAGAACTGGTCCCGGCCAAGGTAGCCGGGCATCCCATGGTCCGCCTCGGTCCTCCGCAGAATCTCCGCTATGCGGCTGAGGAGGAGCTGGCCGGATTCCATCCCGTACCAGTCAAAAAAGAGCTTATAGTGCTGGATGTCGATGTCGATGACGCACCAGCCCCCATCCAGCTCATGCAGGCGGGACTGCACGGCGCGAAAATAATCCACGCCCTCCAGCAGGCCGGTGACCTCCTCCCGGCGGTCCTCCATTTGGGCAGGGCCGTCCTCCGGCTCTCCCTCCAGACGCTGGCGCTGGCGCTGGGTGTCGTAAACAAAGCAGTACACCAGCCCCTGAGGTTTGCCCAGCTCCGGACCGTCGATGAGAAGCTGCCGGGTCCACAGCCAGTCTCCGTTGGTGGACCGGAAGCGGAAGGAGCCCGTCAGAGCCCCCGGGATCTCCGCCGCGGCCAGCCGCTGGGGGATGGAGTGAATATCCAGGAACTCCCGGTAGGCTCCGGCGTCCTCGGGATGGACATAGTGGACCAGGGCGAAGTCGTGGAGGCGGGAAAAGACGCCCTCCTGGACCACGCTCAGATACTTGTCATCCACATGATTGAGGATGCGATATCGATCGCTGACCACGTTGATCTCAAACAGCTCGTCGTAGGACGTTCTGTCCAGAATCTCAGCGGCAGAGAGCTTGCTCTCCTCCACCCCTGTCAGAAGGGGCCACAGATCCTGCTTCTTCATACGGGGCTTGTCTCCCTTACTGTTTCTTTTTCTGCCTTCATGCTGCGCTTGTGCCGGTACATCTCCTCGTCCGCCCGGCGGAGCACGTCGTCCACGGTCTTGTCCCGGGCGGGGTCGAAAACCGCCACGCCCTTGGCAATATCCACCCGCTCCCAGGGCTCCTTGGCCTGGGCGTCGATCTCCTCTATCCGGGCCTCAAACCACCGGAGCAGGTCCTCCCGGTTCCGATAATCGTCCCGCTGGAGGCAGGCGGCAAACTCGTCGCCCCCCATGCGAAAGACCGGGCTGTGCTGGAAGGTCTTGCAGATGAGCATACAGGCGTTTTTCAGATACAGGTCGCCCTTGTCATGACCGTACAGGTCGTTGATACCCTTCAGGTCGTTGCAGTCGAACATACAGATGGCAAACTCCGGCGGCTCCTCCCCGGGGGCATCGATGCGGTCCTGGAGCTTGGTGGCGTAGATGCCGTAGGCTCCCTTGTTCCGCACGGAGGTCAGGGAGTCGTTATAGGCTCGGCTGTTCAGGTCGCTGATATAGACCTTCAGGTGCCGGGTAAGCTGACGAAAGGCGCCGGTGAGGATCCCCACCTCGTCGCTGCCCTGATAGTCCAGCTCCACGTCATAGTTCCCCGCGTCCACCTCCAGGGCGGCCTCGGTGAGGCGGCGGAGAGGGCCGGTGATCCGGCCGACGATCAGGGCGGTCACCACGCCGCAGGCGATCAGCAGGCCGGCGGTGACCTCGATGATAATGGAGACCAGGCGCATCCAGCCGGCGTTGATCTCCGCCTCCGGCGCGGTGATGTAGAGGAACATCCCGTTGGAAAGCTCCGCGCTGGCGGCCCGCTTGCGCACCCCCTGATAGGAATAGCTGACAATGGGCGCCTGGTGGCCCCGCCGGTCCCGGGTGAGCTCCGGGATCACCGAGGGGATATAGGTCCCCCGGCTCTGGGTGGGGTGGTAGACAATCCTCTCCTCCGCGTCGGAGAGGAAGGCGTAGCCGGTGTCGAAGATCTCGATGCTCCTGATCTGATCCACCAGGGTGGAATACTTGAAGTCCATGCCGATGACGCCGAAGAAGACGCCGTGGCGGTAGATGGGCGCCACATAGGAGATCATGCGCACGCCCAGGTTTTCGTTGAAATAGGGCTCCAGCCAGGAGGAGACCCCCCGGGCCTTCGGGATGGTGTACCACCCCACCCGGGAGACGTCGTCGGCATCATAGGCAGACAGGTCGGTGAGGGGCTCCTGGGTGAACCCCGAGGCCCCGGACCGGATGTACAGGAACCCCTGCTTCGTGTCGGAGATTTCCGGGGCGATCCGGTAGTAGTAGCTCATGGCCCCGTTGGTGTTGCCCGCGATGCTGGCAAAGCTGCGCTCCACCAGGGCCAGATGGCTGTCCAGGTCTACGTCGCCCCCGTTCAGGTCGTCCGTAGCCAGGCGTGAGACCGTCGCCACAGACTGCTCAATGCTGTTAAGGTAGGCGTCGACCTCCTGCTGCTTGGTTTCACAGAGGAGGATCATCTGCTGGCGGGCATTGTTGTCCTCCTCAACCTTGATGGAAATGATACAGGTCAGGCCGATAGCCAGGATACTGACGATGACAGACAGAACAGTCAGCGCCAAAAATTTCGTCCGAATCGATCGCAACGGCCTCGCCTCCTTCCCTATCCGGTCCCCGCCGGGAAATCCCGGGCTGTGGCTCACGGGACAAATCTTTTGAAACTGTGTGAAAAATATCAATGTCATTGTATCTCATTCGGTCATGAAACGCAAGAGCTTTCTCCCGTTGTCGTATCCTCCTCGGTCAGGAATCATGTCACATTTAGCACATATTTATGTGGATTCGCGCCGGGAATCCCATGGACGGACTTGACGATACCACAGCCATCGGCTATATTGTTTTTGAGCACAATAGAATACTGGGGGGAACATACCCATGAAGGCTGAAGCCAGAAAAAGAGCAACGCTGATTTTTCTCGTCACCCTGCTCATCGCCATCGCCATCCTGGCAGTGAGCGTGGTCAAGACCAGCGCCTACAACAACGTCCGGCACCAGGCGTCTTTTTCCGGTGAGACTCTCTTCACCACGGACACCCTCCGGGACAAGGAGGTCACCGTCACCGCGGCGGCCAGAA
The DNA here is from genome assembly GCA_902781745.1 of Oscillospiraceae bacterium. Lineage (GTDB taxonomy): Bacteria > Bacillota > Clostridia > Oscillospirales > Oscillospiraceae > Evtepia. The sequence goes on along the minus strand of CACZKM010000019.1, from coordinate 30,992 downwards.
GCAGCACCTGGACCAAGCTCTTCGACCTGAACAACGAGGGCCGCACCGAGCACGACTTCCAGGCCTACACCTATGACTTCACCGTTTCCAACAACACCAGGGACGAGGTGGAGGACTTCTCCTTCCGGCTGGTCTTCAACCAGGCGGTCTATCTGTCCTCCGCCTGGAACGGCGCCCTGGAGATCCACCAGCACACCGACGGCGAGGAGATCGTGGACACCGTCCCTGACCTCCGGGAGTTCGACCCCGACGCCCACACTCTGAAGACGATCACCGTAGACGGCGAGAATCTGATCCCTATGATGCCCGGGGATTACCTGGTCTACCACCCCAGCACCTCCATGAACGCCATGGAGATGCCCATTGAGCCCTATGAGGCCACCACCCCCGGGGTGATCCTCTACGTGGCCATCGGCCAGTCCATCGACGACTCCACCCTGGACCTCTCCTATACCTTCCACCGTCTGCTGATCAACGAGCCCTTGTTCTGGATCTCCATGGTCTGCTTCGGGGTATGGCTGGTGGCCCTGCTCATCTACGCCATCACCTCCTCCCAGATCAAGAAATACAACGAGCGCCACCAGCGGGACAACGAGATCATCAACGAGTCCATCGAGACCTTCACCGGCTTCATCGACGCCAAGGACCCCTACACCAACGGCCATTCCAAGCGGGTGGCCCTGTATACCAAGCGCATCGCCAAGGAATTCGGGTATGAGGGCGAGGACCTGGACCGGATCTACTACATCGCCCTGCTCCACGACTGCGGCAAGATCGGCGTGCCCGACCACATCCTGGGCAAGCCCGGCCGGCTCACCGACGAGGAGTTTGAGATCATCAAGTCCCACACCGTCCGGGGGGCGGAGATCCTCAGCAGCTTCAAGAGCCTGAAGGACGTGGGCGAAGGGGCCTGCTACCACCACGAGCGGTACGACGGCCGGGGCTACCCCGAGGGGAGAGCCGGGGAGGACATCCCCTTCATCGCCCGGATGATCTGCGTGGCGGACTCCTTCGACGCCATGAACACCAACCGGGTCTACCGGGACAAGCTCTCCAGGGAGCACATCATCAGCGAGATCGAGAACAACAAGGGCAAGCAGTTCGACCCCAAGGTGGCGGACGTGATGCTGGCCCTTATCCGGGACGGGCAGGTCGTCATCGGCGGCGGCTGACCGCCCCCAAAAAACGCAGACAGACGCCAAAGGGCGCCGGAGATTCGGTTCTCCGGCGCCCTGTTTATCTGTGAGGCAAAGCGGTATGCGGTTATTTTCGTGCCAGGGTCTCCCGGTCCAGCATCCCCAGGATCCCCGCCTGGCGGACCAGCTCCAGCTCCAGGTCCAAAACCACGAAGCCCGAGGAAACGAAGTCCAGGATGATGTCCAGGGCGGCGGCCAGAAGCAGGCCCTCCGCCGGGATGCCCAGTTGGGTCAGGAGAATGCCGTAGCAGGTCAGGGAAGCCCCCGGCAGCGGCGGCACGGCACAGGACAGGATGGCGCAGACCAGGACAGCCATAAGGAACCAGGAGGGGCTGACCGCCACCCCGTAGAGCTCCGCCAAAAAGAGGCTCACCGTCATGTAGCTGATGGCCGCCGCGGGCATATAGAGCACCACGCCCACAGGGAGACCAAACTCCAGCAGGCGGCGGTCCACCCCCAGTTCCTTCTCCCCCGTCTCCATGGCGGTGGGATAGGCCGCCATACAGGAGGCTGTGGTGAAGGCGATGGCCGCAGGGGGCAGGGCCTTCCCCAGGATCGTCCCGGGAACGACTCTTGTCCGGAGGGCGGCCAGAGCCAGCAGCCCCGCCGCAAAGAGGATATCCAGGCCGACATCCATGACCAGGGGCTTCCACAGCTCCAGCAGCTTCCCGGTGGAACCCGACCAGATCATCCGCAGCAGGGAGACGAAGACAAAGAGAGGGATCAGCTTGCAGACGATGCTCAGCATGGTCTGGACCAGGACGGCAGCCTCCTCAATGAAGGTGCTGACCTGCCGGGTCCGCTCCCCCAGCATCAGGAGGACCACCCCGGCAAAAACCGCCATGACCACGATCTGCATGGCATTGCCGTCCAGGAACGACTGCACCGGATTCTTGGGCAGGATGGCAAAGAGCATATCGGAGATCTCCTGGAGCTGAGAGGACCCGCCGGCCTCCCCGGCGAAGGTCAGGTCCAGGAAGGGCAGCAGGAGGGGGACCACCAGAGCGGACGCCGCGAAGGCCCCGGCCAGGATCCGGGGAAACATGACCCGGCCCACCCGGCTGAGGGCGGCGGTGTCCCCGATGCCGAAGATCCCGGAGGCCACCGTCAGGAAGATCATCAGGCCCGCGAAGGTGGTCAGCAGGCCCAGGAAGGCGTTGAACGTGGGGGTGAGAAGAATGTCGGTGAGGAGGGTCATCGTCTCCGGCGGGATCCATCTCCCCGCCGCCCCCAGGGCCCCCGCGGCAGCCAGCGCCAGCAGGATCCAGCGAAGCTGGCCGCCCTTCCGCCGGGGGGCCACCTGGAGCTGGACGCGGTTCTCTCCCCCCTGCCACCGCCACACCGGGTCAAGGCCCAGGCTCTGGAGGAGCCGGTCTCCCCAGTTGTTCTCCTCTCCGGCCCCGGTGGGATCGAAGGAGGGGCCGCCGTACCGCAGAAGGATGGTCTGGGTCCCGAAGCGCTTCTTCATGGACAGGGTGACGGTGACGGGGTCCTCCCCCTGGGCCTCCATCACCCGCAGCAGCAGCTCCTCCATGGTCAGCCGGATGCGCAGTGCCTCCCGGCGCTCCAGGCCCTGGTCGGACAGGACCTCCTGGAGCACCGCCGCGATCTGGTCCAGACCGTCGGCGTTGAGCAGATATTCCCTGGCTTTCATGGCTCTCCCCTCACTCTCATTTGTCGGTGATTATGGCGCTATAATACCACAGGTTTCCTCCCTGGACAAGGTTTATCTCTTCACGGTTTTTCTCCCTGCCCGGTTGCAATGGCCGGGTCCGTGCCGTATAATACTAATCATCAATTAAAATGTTTAAAAAACATTTTAATCGCCCACGGCAGATTCTGCCGTGGGCTGCAAGCCAAAGGCTTGCAGGATTAGATATTGAACGGCTTTCTTCG
>CACZKM010000019.1:0-27885 GCA_902781745.1 Oscillospiraceae bacterium | reverse complement strand
TTGAACGGCTTTCTTCGCCGCACATCCGTGCGGCGGCCATGGGCATAGCCCATGGGAATAAAAACATATGAAATGTTTTTATCAAGAAATAGTATAATATGACCCAAATAACAGAAGACCGGGTCCCGGGCCCGGAGGAGGATGGTTGGATGATACAGTATATCGGCTTAGACGTGGGCGGCACCAGCATCCGGGCCGGAGGCATGGACGAGACCGGGCAGGTCCGCTTTGAGACCAAGGTCCCCACCTGTCAGGGCGTGGCCACCGGGGCGGACCTCATCGCCAAACTGGAGGCTCTCATCCGGGCCGTCCCCGGCTGGGCGGAGGCCAGGGCCGTGGGCATCGGCGTCCCCGGGGCGGTGGACCGGAGGACCAACACCGTCACCGTGGCGGACAACCTCACCCTTCTCAACGGCCTCCCCCTGGCCCAGACCCTCTCCCCCGCCCTGGGCAAGCCCGTCCTTCTGGAAAACGACGCCCGGGCAGCCGCCCTGGCGGAGGCGGTCAGCGGCGCGGGAGCCGGGAAGGAGACCGTCTGCTACATGACCATCAGCACCGGCCTGGGGGGCGCTATGGTGAAAAACGGACAGATCTACCACGGCAGCACCAACATGGGCTCCTACCTGTGCCGGATGATCCTGGACGGGGGGCAGAACTGCGAGGCCCTGTTAAGCGGCACCTCCCTCCGCCGCCGGCTGGCCGCCGAGCTGGGCCGCCCGGTGGACGACGCCGGGGAGGTCTTCGCCCTGGCCGCTTCCGGGGACCCGGCGGCCACCGCCCTGGTGGAGGGCTTCCGGGCGCACCTGGCGGTCCTCTTCCTGAACCTGGCGGTGACCTTCAACCCCGACGTCATCGTGGCGGGAGGCGGGGTCATGCAGGCGGCGGACCACTTCTGGGACCAGGCCATCGCCCGGTTCCGGGCCCTGGCCCATCCCCAGCTCAGAGACACCGCCTTCGCCCGGGCCGCCCACCGGGAGCCGGGGCTCCTGGGGGCCTGCCTGCTGGCAAGGGAGGGGGCGGACTGACGCGCCGTTCCCTGTTGATTCCTTCAGGCCCTCCCGCACAATTGCTGTGTGCGGCGATGCCTGTAAGACAGGCCCGGACAACACCGCGCCGGACCCCCGCCGCACCCTCCGTGGGCGGCGGGAGCTCTCTCGTCCTTGTGGATTTATGACAAATTCAGCCGGGGCACAAACGGCGGCGGTCGTGAAAAATGTCGAGGTTTTTCCCGGGAAACCGCCCCGGATGGGTGGACAAACATCTATAATCGTGGTACAATAACAACATAATTATGAAACTCTACCTACCCGCGCCGCGCGGGCGGTCCCACCGCGGGACCATACGAGACCAAGGAAGTTGACAACTATGGCAAAGACATTTCTGACAAAGGACGAACGCTATCTCTTCGCGGAAGGCTCCTGGCAGCAGGCCTATACCCGCTTCGGCGCCCACAAGGCCGTGGTCAACGGCAAGGAGGGCTACCGCTTCGCGGTCTGGGCCCCGGGGGCGAAGTCTGTCCGGGTGACGGGCCAGTTCTGCGATTGGGACCCTGAAAAATATGTCATGCTCCCCACCACCCTGGCGGGAGTATGGCATTTGTTTGTATCCGGCGCCCAGACCGGGGACACCTATAAGTACGTCATCGAGACCCAGAGCGGGGACCTCCAGTACAAGGCAGACCCCTTCGCCTTCTGGGCCCAGCAGCCCCCGGAGACCGCCTCCCGGCTGTGGGACCTGGAGGACTACACCTGGAAGGACGCCAAGTGGCTCCGCCAGCGGGCCCGCCAGGATCACATGGCCCGCCCCCTGAACATCTACGAGGTCCATCTGGGCTCCTGGCGGCGGAATGAGGACGGCAGCTACTACAGCTATGACCAACTGGCCGACACCCTCATCCCCTACGCCGTGGACATGGGCTACACCCACCTGGAGCTCCTCCCCGTCATGGAGCACCCCTTCGACGGGTCCTGGGGCTACCAGATCACCGGCTACTACGCCCCCACCGCCCGCTACGGCGACCCCGCCGGGTTCATGGCCTTCATCGACCGGTGCCACCAGGCGGGCCTGGGGGTCATCCTGGACTGGGTCCCCGGCCACTTCTGCCGGGACGCCCACGGCCTGGCCACCTTCTGCGGGGAAAAGCTCTACGAGAAAGAGGACCACGCCCAGTGGGGCACCTATAAATTCGACCTGGGCCGGGGGGAGGTGCGGAGCTTCCTCCTCTCCAACGCCATGTTCTGGCTGGACGTCTATCACGCCGACGGCATCCGGGTGGACGGGGTCACCAGCATGCTCTACCTGAACTTCGGCATCGACGACCCCGCCCAGAAACGGTTCAACGACCAGGGCACCGAGGAGGACCTGGACGCCAGCGCCTTCCTCCGCAAGCTCAACCAGTCCGTGGGGGAGGTCTTCCCCGACGTGATGATGATGGCCGAGGAGAGCACCGCCTGGCCCCTGGTGACCCGCCCGCCGGAGGACGGGGGCCTGGGCTTCCACTACAAGTGGGACATGGGGTGGATGCACGACACCCTCAACTATATGCAGGCCGACTTCCCCTTCCGGCCGGGGGCCCACGACCTGCTGACCTTCTCCATGATGTACTGCTTCAACGAGAACTTCGTCCTGGCCCTGTCCCACGACGAGGTGGTCCACGGGAAGTCCTCTCTCATCGGGCGGATGCCCGGGGACTACTGGCGGCAGTTCGCCGGCCTCCGGGCCCTGGCCCTCTACCAGATCACCCACCCCGGGGCCAAGCTGAACTTCATGGGCAGCGAGATCGCCCAGTTCATCGAGTGGCGGTACTACGAGGGCCTGGAGTGGTTCCTCCTGGACTACGACACCCACCGGATGCACCAGAGGTATATCAAGGCCCTGAACCACTTCTTCCAGAAGGAAAAAGCCCTCTGGCAGCGGAACTACACCTGGGAGGGCTTCCAGTGGATCGACGCTGACAACCGGGACCAGTCCATCCTGGTCTACACCCGGAAGGCCAAGCGGGCCCTGGACGACCTGGTGATCCTCATGAGCTTCGTCCCCGAGGTCTACGACGAGTTCCGGGTAGGCGTGCCGAGGAAGGGCGTCTACAAGGAGGTCTTCAACTCCGACGCCTCGGAATTCGGCGGCTCCGGCCGGATCAACGAAGGCTATCTGCCCAGCGAGGACGTGCCCTGGCAGGGCCAGCCCTGCTCCGTGGTCATCAAAACGCCCCCCATCGGCGGCGCCGTCCTCAAGCGGCTGAGCAAGAAGGAGCTGGAGGCCGCCGGACCGAAGGAATAAAGGCAGTCCCGCATCATTGGCGATCCGTGTGCCACGGATTGTGCGGCGATGCTTACACCCCCCCCATCGAACACTCTCTATAGGAAGGAATCGCATTCATGTTCAAAGATAAACTGGAATTCATCGAGGAACTGCAGGAGACCGCCCAGACCGTATTGGGCAAGGCATTTGAGGAGTGCAGCGCCGCCGACAAGTATTACGCCCTGGCCAAGCTCATCGCCTCCGAGGCGGTGGAGATCAAGAATGACTGCGCCAAAAAGACCGCCGCGGAGGAGAAGAAGCAGGTCTACTATTTCTCCATGGAGTTCCTCATCGGGCGCCTGCTGGAGAACTACCTCATGAACCTCGGCGTCACCGAGGTGGTCCGGGAGGGCCTGGCCGACCTGGGGGAGGACCTGGAGTCCTTCTACGAGCTGGAGCGGGACCCCGGACTTGGCAACGGCGGCCTGGGCCGGCTGGCCGCCTGCTTCATCGACTCCCTGGCCTCCCTGGGCTACGCCGGTCACGGCAACGGCATCCGCTACCGCTTCGGCCTGTTCAAGCAGTCCATTGTAAACGGCGTCCAGGTGGAGGAGCCCGACAACTGGCTGGAGGGAGGCTACCCCTGGGAGGTGAAACGGCCCGAGGACACCGTGGCCGTCCCCTTCGGCGGCTCTGTGGAGCGGCAGTATGACGGGGAGAATATGCGCTATGTCTACAAGGCGGCCGAGCGCATCCTGGCGGTGCCCTACGACGTGCCCGTGGTGGGCTACGGCGGGGAGACCGTCAACACCCTCCGGCTGTGGAGCGCCGAGCCCGCCCAGGAGAACTTCGACATGGACGCCTTCAACCGGGGGGACTATGCCGGGGCCATCAAGTACCGGGCGGACGTGGAGGCCATCACCAGCATCCTCTACCCCAACGACAACGCCAGCCCCGGCCAGCTCCTGCGGCTCAAGCAGGAATATATGTTCGTCTGCGCCGGCATCGCGGACATCGTCTCCAACTTCAAGAAGACCTACGGCAACAACTGGGCCCTGTTCCCGGAAAAGGTTGCCATCCACATCAACGACACCCACCCCTCCCTCTGCGCCCCGGAGCTCCTCCGGGTCCTCATCGACGAGGCCAGGCTCAGTTGGGACGAGGCCTGGGACATCGTGGTCCGGTCCATCTCCTACACCAACCACACCGTCCTCCCCGAGGCCATGGAGCGGTGGCCCATCGATATGTTCCGGGCCCTTCTCCCCCGGGTGTACGACTTCGTGGAGGAGATCGACCGGCGGTACCGGGAGTCCTTCCCCCAGAACATCGACCGGTGGCAGGAGCTGCTCATGAAGACCGCCATCCTCTGGGACGGCCAGGTCCGCACCGCCAACCTGTCCATCATCGCCGGCCATTCCGTCAACGGCGTGGCCGCCCTCCACACGGAGATCCTGAAGAACGACGTCCTGAAGGACTTCTACACCCTGACCCCGGAGAAGTTCAACAACAAGACCAACGGCATCACCCACCGCCGCTTCCTGGCCCAGGCCAACCCCACCTATGCCGCCCTCATCACCGAGGCCATCGGGGACGGGTGGATGAAGGACGCCTCCCAGCTGGAAAAGCTGGCCCGGTTCGAGACCGACCCCTCCTTCCTGGAGCGGGCGGCCCTGAGCAAGCGGACCAACAAGATCAAGCTGGCGGGGTACATCCGGGAGACCACCGGCGTGGTGGCGGACCCGGACTCCATCTTCGACGTCCAGGTCAAGCGGTTCCACGGCTACAAGCGGCAGCTTCTGAATGTGTTCAAGGTGGTGGAGCTCTATGACCGTCTGGTGGAGGACCCCTCCTTTGACGTCCACCCGGCCACCTTCCTCTTCTCCGGCAAGGCCGCCCAGGGCTACGACTTCGCCCGGGACGTGATCCGGCTGGTCAACGCCGTGGCCGACGTGGTCAACAGCGACCCCCGGGTAAAGGACCGGATCAAGGTGGTCTTCGTGCCCAACTTCTCCGTGTCCAACGCCCAGTTCATCTACCCCGCCGCCGAGATCAGCGAGCAGATCTCCACCGCGGGCATGGAGGCCTCGGGCACCGGCAACATGAAGTTCATGATGAACGGCGCCATCACCCTGGGCACCCTGGACGGGGCCAACGTGGAGATCGCCGACCTGGTGGGCGAGGAAAACATCAAGATCTTCGGTCTGCGCACCGAGGAGGTGGACCGCTACCGCTGGGAGGGCAGCTACCTGGCCTGGGACGTGTACAACAACGACCCCCGGCTCAAGAAGGTGGTGGACCACCTGGTGGACGGCACCTTCGCCCGGCTCTCCGGGGGCTTCGACCTCATCTACGACAACGTCATGCGCCACAACGACCAGTTCTTCGTCCTGAAGGACTTCGCCGCCTACGTGGACGCCTGGCACGACCTGGAGAAGCTCTACCGGGACAAGGCCGCCTGGGGAAAGATCTCCGTCCATAACACGGCCCGCTCGGGCTATTTCTCCAGCGACCGGACCATCGAGGACTACGTCCGGGATATCTGGAAACTGCAGAAGTAAGATACAGGTCATCGAGTCTATCGCTCAGAGAGTACAAGCAGAGAAAATCAGCAGAGAAAATCAATGCGGCAGCACCACATGGTCCGCGGACCAGGCGGTGTGCCAAAACCGTGTGGCGGCGCCGCGCAACAAAGGAGGGTCCCGTTTGTGAAGAAAATGAAGGAAAAAGAGTGCATCGCCATGCTTCTGGCCGGCGGCCAGGGCAGCCGGCTGGGGGCACTGACCAAGACCATTGCAAAGCCCGCCGTCTCCTTTGGCGGCAAGTACCGCATCATCGATTTTTCCCTGTCCAACTGTGCCAACTCCAACATCGACACCGTGGGGGTGCTGACCCAGTACCGCCCCTACCTGCTCAACACCTACATCGGCACCGGCAGCGCCTGGGGCCTGGACTCCTCCACCGGCGGCGTGGCCATCCTGCCCCCCTACGCCACGGAGTCCGGCGGCCGGTGGTATGAGGGCACCGCCGACGCCATCTTCCGGAATCTGGATTACATCCGTCTGTACCGCCCCAAGTACGTCCTCATCCTCTCCGGCGACCATCTGTACCGGATGGACTATCGGAAGATGCTCAAGCGGCACATCGAGAAGGAGGCCGACCTGACCATCTCCGTCATGAAGGTCCCCATGGAGGAGGCGTCCCGGTTCGGCATCATGACCGCCCAGGAAGACGGGCGCATCGTGAAGTTCTCCGAAAAGCCCAAGGAGCCCGACTCCGACCTGGCCTCCATGGGCATCTATATCTTCTCCACCGACGTGCTGGAGGCGGCTCTCGTTCAGGACAGCACCGACCCGACCTCGGAGCACGACTTCGGCAAGAACATCATCCCCAAGCTCCTGGCCGAGGGGAAGAACCTCTTTACCTATGAGTTCTCCGGCTTCTGGAAGGATGTGGGCACCATCCCCGCCTTCCATGAGACCAGCATGGACCTGCTGGAGCCCGAGCCCCCCTTCGACCTGGCCGACGAGGAGTTCCCCATCTTCAGCAACGAGAACATCAGCCCTCCCCAGTACATCGGCCCCGACGCCGCCGTGGAGAACAGCTTCATCGGCAACGGCAGCCAGATCTTCGGCAAGGTGGTCCACTCGGTCATCAGCGTGGACAGCTTCGTCGGCAAGGGAGCCGTGGTCACCGACTCCGTCCTCCTTCCCGGGGCCATTGTCCGGGAGAACGCCATCGTCACCCGGGCCATCCTGGGGGAGAACACCGAGGTGAAGGCCGGGGGCATCTTCGGCAACGCGGAAGGGGAGATCGTCGTCACCGGCGACGACTCCGTGGTAGAGTGAGGAGGATCGCACTATGGATAGAGTCACAGGCTTGATTGCAGCCAATTACGAAACCAAGGCCCTCGGGTCCCTGACCAGCGAGCGGACCATCGCCTCTCTGCCCTACGGCGGCAGATACCGGATGATCGACTTCCCCCTGTCCAACATGGTCAACTCCGGCATCCAGACCGTGGGTCTCGTCACCCCCTATAAGTACCGGTCCGTCATGGACCACATCGGCGCGGGCAAGGAATGGGGCCTGGACCGGAAGAACGGCGGGCTCTTCATTCTGCCCGGCTCGGTCTTCGGCGTGGCCAGCTCCCAGTCCCGGTTCCTGCTGCGGGACCTCAAGCGCAACGAGGTCTTCCTGCGGCGGTCCCAGGCGGACTATGTCCTGGTGACCTCCTCCGACGCGGTGTATAACATGGACTACCGCCCCCTGGTGGACAAACACATCGAGACCGGCGCGGACATCACCATGCTGTACCGGGAGGCCGTGGAGGACGCCCCCAACGACCTTTCCCTCATCCTCAGCGGCGAGCAGGTCACGGGCTTCAACCGCGGCGGACTGAAGGGAGAGCCCCTGTTCCGCAACTGCTTCGTGATGCGCCGGGACCTGCTGATCAACATTCTGGAGTGGTACGCGGCCGTGGACTATCTGGATATCTTCGAGGCCCTGGAGGACGACCTGGGCAAGATGGATATCCGGGGCTACCGCTTCGACGGCTATATCCGCAGCATCGCCACCGTCCGGGACTACTTCCAGCACTCCATGGAGCTGCTGCGCAACGAGGTCCGGGAGGAGCTCTTCTCCCGGGAAAACCCCATCATGACCAAGGTCCAGGACTCCGTGCCCACCAAGTATCTGGCCGGAGCCGTGGTGAAGAACGCCCTCATCCCCGCCGGCTGCGTCATCCAGGGCACCGTGGAGAACTCCATCCTCTTCCGGGGCGTCCAGGTGAAGCCCGGGGCCGTGGTGCGCAACAGCATCCTCATGCAGTCCTGCGTGGTGGAGCCCGGCGCCGTGGTGGAGAACGCCATCATCGACCGGGGGAACACCATCGCCGCCGGCACTGTCCTGAAGGGCTCGCCGGACAACGTGTTTATCCTGAACAAGCATCTGATCTGAGAATACGGCAGAGAGCCTCCGACCCACGACGCGATCGGAGGCTTTGCCCTGCCCGGGAGGAAACAATATCATGAGAAGAAAGATACGGGTCCTGTTCGCGGCCTTCGAGGCCGTGCCCTTTATGAAAACAGGCGGCCTGGGAGACGTAGCCGGCTCCCTGCCCCCGGTGCTGAAGGCCGCCGGGTGCGAGGTCCGGGTGATGCTCCCCAAATTCGGGACCATTCCCGAGGAATACAAGGAAAAGATGACCCATGTCACCGAGTTCCAGGTGCACCTGGGCTGGCGCACCCTCTACTGCGGGGTGGACAAGCTCCAGTACAAGGGCGTCACCTGGTACTTCCTGGACAACGAATACTACTTCAAGCGGGAGAAGGCCTACGGCTACTTCGACGACGGCGAGCGCATCGCCTTCTTCTCCCGGGCCATCGTGGAGAGCCTTCAGTATCTCCCCGACTTCAAGTGCGACGTGCTCCACTGCAACGACTGGCACACCGCCCTGGCCCCGGTCTTCCTCCGGGAGCTCTACCAGGGCCGGCCCCTGTATGAGAATGTGAAGACGGTGATGACCGTCCACAACCTCAAGTTCCAGGGCCAGATGTCCGACTACGTCCTGGGAGACATCCTGGGCCTGGCGGGGGTCCCCGCCGCCGCCGACCAGCTCCGGAGCGAAAACCAGACGGTGAACTTCCTCCAGGGGGGCCTGTCCTACAGCGACGTGCTCACCACCGTGAGCCCCACCTACGCCCAGGAGATCCAGAACGCCTTCTACGGGGAGCGCCTGGAGGACCTCTTCCGCCGCCGGGAGAGCGTGCTCCACGGCATCCTCAACGGCATCGACACCACCGCCTACGACCCCGCCGGCGACCCTGCCCTCCCCGCGCCCTATTCCGCCGCGGACAAGAGCGGCAAGGCCCTCTGCAAGGCGGCCCTCCAGGAGGAGCTGGGCCTGAAGGCGGACCCCGACGTGCCCCTGGTGGCCATGATCGGCCGGCTCACCGGCCAGAAGGGCCTGGACCTGGTCCAGTGCGTCCTTCCCGATTTGCTTCGGGAGGACATCCAGATCGCCGTGCTGGGCACGGGAGACTGGGAGTACGAGGAGATGCTCAAGGGCTACGCCCTGGGCTCCGACGGAAAGATGAGCGCCCAGATCCGCTTTGACGAGGCCCTGTCCCACCGGGTATATGCCGGGGCGGACATCCTGCTGATGCCCTCCCTCTTCGAGCCCTGCGGCCTGGCCCAGATGATCGCCATGCGGTACGGCACCCTCCCGGTGGTCCGGGAGACCGGGGGGCTCAAGGACACCGTCCTCCCCTACAACCAGTACACCGGCGAGGGCACCGGCTTCAGCTTCGCCAACTACAACGCCCACGAGATGATGCACATCCTCCTGGGGGCGGCGGAGCTCAAGCGGACCGAGCCCGCGGTGTGGGACAAGCTCATGGACAACGCCATGGCCCAGGACTTCTCCTGGGAGAAGGCGGCGGAGGCGTACATCGCCCTCTACTACAGCACCCACCCGGAGATCACACCATACAAGAAGTAAGGAACGAGCCGAAGCATGAGAGCATTTCACGATTCCAGACAAGCCATCTACCGTCAGCCCTACGGGGCCGTCCCCGTGGGGACCGACGTGACCCTTTCCCTGGACGTGTGGGAGGACGACGGCGCCGCCGCCCTCTGCCGCACCTGGGTAGACGGCGTCGGGGAGACCCTCTTCCCCATGGAGCGGACCGAATTGGCCGACCGGCTCCGGTTCACCTGCGTCCTGCCCGCGAACCGGCCGGACCTGATCTGGTACAGCTTTATCCTCACCGGATCTGACGGCGTCCAGCGCCGCTACGGAGCCCGGGAGGGCCGGGTGGGGGGCGAAGGGCAGCTCCTGGACTGGGAGCCCCCCTCCTTCCAGCTCACGGTCTACCGCCCCCGGCCCCTGCCGGACTGGTACCGGAACGCCGTGGTCTACCAGATCTTCCCCGACCGCTACTGCCGGGGCGAAGACTGGAAGGCCCTGGCGGGGAAGGCCCTGTCCAAGCCCCGGAAGGGCCCCGCCCGCCGCCTGGAGGCGGACTGGGAGGCCACCCCCTTCTATGAACGGGATGAAACGGGCCGGGTCACCGCCTGGGACTTCTACGGCGGCACCCTGTCGGGCATCCGGGAGAAGCTCCCCCATCTGCGGGAGCTGGGGGTGACGGCCCTCTACCTCAACCCCATCTTCGAGGCCGCCAGCAACCACCGGTACGACACCGGGGACTACAGGAGGATCGACCCCATGCTGGGGGACGAGGAAGCCTTCACGGACCTGGCCCGGGCCGCAGAGGAAGCAGGCATCTCCCTGATCCTGGACGGGGTCTTCAACCACACCGGCTGCGACAGCCGCTACTTCAACAAATACGGAAACTACGACACCCTGGGGGCCTACCAGAGCGAGGACTCCCCCTACCGGGACTGGTACCGCTTTGACGACAGCCCCGCCGGCTACGACTGCTGGTGGGGGGTGGACGATCTGCCCAACCTGGAGGAGACCGCCCCGGGCTATCAGGACCTGATCTACCGGGGAGAGGACAGCGTGGTCCGCCGGTGGCTGAAGGCCGGGGCCAAGGGCTGGCGGCTGGACGTGGCCGACGAGCTCCCCGACGAGGTCATCGCGGGGATCAAGGCAGCCGTCACCGACACCCTGGGGAAGGAGGGCCTGGTCATCGGCGAGGTCTGGGAGGACGCCTCCCACAAGGTCAGCTATGACAAGCTCCGCCGGTACCTCCTGGGAGACGAGCTGGACGGGGTGATGAACTACCCCCTCCGGGACGCGGTCCACGGATACCTCCTGGGACGGACCGCCGCCCCCGACCTCTGTGAGACCCTGACGGCCCTCCAGGAGAACTATCCCAGGGAGGCCTTCTACGGCAGCCTGAACCTCATGGGCAGCCACGACCGCCCCCGGCTCATGACCCTCATGGGCGAGGCCCCGGACCCGGCCTCCCTCACCGAGGCGGAGAAGCGGGACTACCGTCTCCCCGACGACAAGCGGGGCCTGGCCAAGGGCCGGATCTGGCTGGCCACCCTCCTTCAGATGACCCTCCCCGGGGTGCCCTGTATCTACTACGGGGACGAGGCCGGGCTGGAGGGCTACGCCGACCCCTACAACCGGGGGACCTTCCCCTGGGGCAAAGAGGACAAGGACCTGGAGACCATCTACCGCAGCGCCATCGGCCTGCGGAAGCTCTCCCCTGTCTTCACCGACGGGGACTTCACCCCCTTCGCCCAGGGCGACGACGTCTTCGGCTTCCTCCGCACCGGCGGGGCGGACCGCTGCGCCGTGGCGGTCAACCGCAGCCTCTGGGACAGCCGCACCGTCACCCTCCCTCTGAGCGGAAAGACGGCGGTGGACCTGGTGAACGGAAGCCCCGTGACCTGCAGGGACGACGGCACCGCGGAGATCACCCTCCGGCCCATGGGCTCGGCGGTGGTCTTCTTCCGGGACGACGACCCCCGGCTGGGGGCCCCCATGGCCCGGGGCGCCGGGGTGCTGTGCCACATCACCTCCCTGCCCAATGAGAAGGGCCCGGGGAATATCGGCCGGCCGGCGAAAGACTTTATCGACTTCCTGGCGGCGGCGGGCCAGAAATACTGGCAGATCCTCCCCCTGAACCCCACTGACGAGCACGGGTCCCCCTACGCCGGGGCATCCGCCTTCGCCGCCAATCCGGCCCTGCTGCCGGAGGGGGAAGCCGAGCTGCGGGCCATGTTCAAAGCATTCCAGGGCGGGCCGGACTACGAGGCCTTTTGCGAGAAGAACAAGGGCTGGCTGGAACCCTACTGCCTCTTCACCGCCCTGCGGAAGAAGCACGGCAACAGAGCCTGGCAGGATTGGCCCAAGGCCGACCGGACCTATCCTCCCCAATCCGCAACGGACCCGGCGGTCCGGGCGGAGGCGGCTTTCCTTACCTATTGTCAATACCGGTTCCACGTCCTGTGGACCGAGCTGCGGGCCTATGCCAAAGAAAAGGGCGTGGCCATCATCGGGGACCTGCCCATGTACGTCTCCGCCGACTCCGCCGACGTGTGGGCGGAGCGGGACCTCTTCACCGTGGACGCCGAAGGCCGGTCCAGCCAGGTGGCCGGGGTGCCTCCCGACTACTTCGCCAAGGAGGGCCAGCTCTGGGGGAACCCCCTCTACAACTGGGACCGGATGCGGGCCGACGGCTACGACTGGTGGATGCGGCGGCTGGCCCGGGTCTTCGACCTCTACGACTACGTCCGGCTGGACCACTTCCGGGGCTTTGAGTCCTACTGGTCCATCCCCGCCGGGGAGAAGGCCACCGCGGGCCGGTGGGTCTTCGGGCCGGGCACGGACCTCTTCCGGCGGGCCCGGGACAAATTCGGCCCCTTGCCGGTGCTGGCGGAGGACCTGGGCAGCCTCACCCCGGCAGTCCGGGGCCTGGTGGACCAGTGCGGCTTCCCCGGCACCGACGTGGTGCAGTTTTACGACGGGGACCCCCTGGCGGGCTATCAGCCCCCGGCGGGCAAGGTGGCCTACACCGGCACCCACGACAACCAGACCCTCCTGGGCTGGTGCGGGGACCGCTACCCCGACCTGGACCCCGCCGAGACGGCGGAGAAGCTGAAGAAAACCGTCCTGGCCAGCGCGGCCGACGTGGTCATCCTCCCCCTCCAGGACGTGCTGGGGCTGGGAGACGAGGCCCGGATGAACACCCCGGGCACCGTGGGGACCAACTGGGCCTGGCAGGCGGACCGAAAGGACATGAAGGGCGCGGCAGCCAAACTGCTGGCTCTGACAAACGAAACGGACAGGAGCTGAGCGCAATGGAGAAAACCATGAAGTACTGGCCCCAGACGGGGCTCATGATGGACTGGAGCGGCATGGGGCTGGACGAGGCCTTCCTCCGGTCCATGGCCGAGAAGATCGCCGCCGCCCAGGCGGGGATGCGGGACCTGGAGGGGGGCGCCATTGCCAACCCCGACGAGGGCCGCATGGTGGGCCACTACTGGCTCCGGGCCCCGGAGCTGGCCCCCACGGCGGAGCTGAGAGCCGCCATCGAGGACTGCGTGGCGGCGGTGAAGGCCTTTACCGCCAAGGTCCACAGCGGCGAGATCAGGACCGAGAAGGGGGATGCCTTCCGCCACGTCATGGTGGGTGGGATCGGCGGGTCCAGCCTGGGCCCCATGTTCGTGGCCGACGCCCTGGACTCCCCTGAGGACAAAATGGACCTCTCCTTCCTGGACAACACCGACCCCGCCGGGATGGACAAGGTCTTCCAGGCCCTCCGGGAGGACCTGGACGCCACCCTGACCATCATCATCTCCAAGAGCGGCGGCACCATCGAGACCCGGAACTGCATGGTGGAAGCCAAGGCCTTCTATGAGGCCAACGGGCTGAACTTCGCCAAACACGCCGTCTGCGTCACCGGCGCGGGGAGCAAGCTGGACGGCGTGGCCCAGGCCGAGGGCTGGATCGAGCGCTTCCCCATGTGGGACTGGGTGGGGGGCCGCACCTCCGTCATGTCGGCGGTGGGCCTGCTGCCCCTGGCCCTCAAGGGCATCGATATCGACAGCTTCCTGGCCGGCGCCGCCGCCTGCGACGCCCTGGGACGCAGTGAGGACATCTTCGACAACCCCGCCCTGCTGCTGGCCCTGGCCTGGTACAAGTGCAGCGGCGGCCAGGGGGGCGCCACCCAGGTGGTCCTCCCCTACAAGGATTCCCTGATGCTCTTTGCCAAGTACCTCCAGCAGCTCATCATGGAGTCCCTGGGCAAGGAGTTCGACCTGGACGGCAGGGAAGTCCACCAGGGCCTGGCGGTCATGGGCAACAAGGGCACCAGCGACCAGCACTCCTATGTCCAGCAGTTGGTGGCGGGCCCCTCCAACATCTTTGTCACCTTCGTCCAGGTGTTGAAGGACCGGGCGGGCGCCTCCATGGAGGTGGGCGAGGGCAGCACCAGCGGCGACTACCTCAACGCCTTCATGCTGGGCACCAAGCGCGCCCTGGAGGACCACGGCAAGCGGACCCTGGTGCTCACCGTGCCCGAGGTGAACCCCTACCACGTGGGCCAGCTCATCGCCGTCTTTGAGCGGGCGGTGAGCATCTACGCCATCATGATCCACATCAACGCCTATCACCAGCCTGCGGTAGAGTTCGGCAAGAAGGCCGCCGGCGGGCTCATCGAGCTGAAAAACAAGGCAGCGGCCCTCCTGCGGGCGGAAAAGACAGCCATGACCGCCAAGGAGCTGGCGGCCAAGCTGGGGGCCGACGAGAGCGACGTGTTCCGGCTGATGCTCCACCTGTGCAGCAACGCCCCGGGGCTGACGCTGTCGTATCAGGACCCGGTGGAGGAGACGGTGTTCTCCGCCAAATAATCGGAAAACGACAAAAGAAAAGCTGTGACGGTGATGGACGCCGTCACAGCTTTTTTCATGGGTTGGGTCTATTATTTGTAGTTGACGATCTTGCCGAACTCTTCCTTCAGGGAAGCGCCGCCCACCAGGCCGCCGTCGATGTCCGGCTTGGCGAAGAGCTCCGCCGCGTTGCCGGCGTTGACGCTGCCGCCGTACTGGATGCGGATGGCCTCGCCGGTGGCGTCGTCGTACAGCTCCTTGATGCAGGCCCGGATGGCCCCGCAGACCTCCTCCGCCTGGTCGCTGGTGGCGGTCTTGCCGGTGCCGATGGCCCAGATGGGCTCATAGGCGATGACCGCCGTCTTGGCCTGGTCCGCCGTGACGTTCAGGAAGGCGATCTTGATCTGCTGGCGGATCCAGTCGAGGGTGATCCCCTGCTCCCGCTGCTCCAGGCTCTCGCCGCAGCAGATGATGGGGGTCAGGCCGTGCTCGAAGGCCTTGAGGACCTTCTTGTTCACCGTCTCGTTGGTCTCGGCGAAGTACTCCCGGCGCTCGGAATGGCCCAGGATGACGTATTTGACCCCCACCTCGGTGAGCATATTGGGGGCGATCTCGCCGGTGTAGGCGCCCTTCTCCTCAAAGTACATATTCTCCGCGCCGATGGCGATGTCGGTGCCCTTCACGGCCTCCAGGGCGGGGATGATATCGATGGCGGGGACGCAGAAGACCACGTCGGCCTCGTCGCTGGCCACCAGGGGCTTGAGGGTCTCGATGAGGGCAACGGCCTGCTTGGGGGTCATGTTCATCTTCCAGTTGCCCGCGATGATCTTTCTTCTAGCCATGTCGCTTTTCCTTTCCTTCCTTACTTATCATCGGCGGATACCACGCCGGGCAGGGCCTTGCCCTCCAGATACTCCAGGGAGGCGCCGCCGCCGGTGGAGATGTGGCTCATCTTGTCCGCCAGACCCATCTGGTTCACCGCCGCCGCGGAATCACCGCCGCCGATGATGGTGGTGGCGTCAGACTCCGCCAGGGCCTGGGCCACCGCCAGGGTGCCGGCAGCCAGGGTGGGATTCTCAAAGACCCCCATGGGGCCGTTCCACAGAACGGTCTTGGCGCTCTTCACCGCCTCGGCGTACAGGGCCGCGGTCTTGGGGCCGATGTCCATGCCCATCTTGTCGGCGGGCATCTTGTCCACGTCCACCACGATGGTGTCGATGGGGGCGTCGATGGGGTCGGGGAAGGAGGCGGTGGCCACGGCGTCCACGGGGAGGAGGAGCTGCTTGCCCAGCTTGTCCGCCTTGGCCAGCATCTCCTTGCAGTAGTCCACCTTGCTCTCATCCAGCAGGGAGGCGCCGATCTCATAGCCCTGGGCCTTCAGGAAGGTGAAGGCCATGCCGCCGCCGATGAGGAGGGTGTCGCACTTCTCCAGGAGGTTGTCGATGACGCTGAGCTTGTCCGCCACCTTGGCGCCCCCCAGGATGGCCACGAAGGGCCGGACGGGGTTCTCCACGGCGTTGCCCAGGAAGGCGATCTCCTTCTCCATCAGGTAGCCCACGGCGCACTGGCCGCCCTTGGCCCGGATGGCGTCGGTGACCCCGGCCACAGAGCAGTGGGCCCGGTGGCTGGAGCCGAAGGCGTCGCACACATAGTCGTCGGCCAGGGCGGCCAGCTCCTGGCTGAAGGCCTCGCCGTTCTTGGTCTCCTCCTTGCGGAACCGGGTGTTCTGGAGGAGGATGACGTCGCCGTCGGCCATGGCCTCTACGGCGGCGGTGGCCTCGGGGCCGGTGACGGTGTCGATGTTCACGAACTTGACCTCGGTGCCCAGCTTCTCGCTCA
The DNA here is from genome assembly GCA_902781745.1 of Oscillospiraceae bacterium. Classification (GTDB taxonomy): domain Bacteria; phylum Bacillota; class Clostridia; order Oscillospirales; family Oscillospiraceae; genus Evtepia. The sequence goes on along the minus strand of CACZKM010000019.1, from coordinate 11,502 downwards.
GCCGCTTGGCCACGGGGGCCAGGGACTCGCCCTCGTTGGGGCCGTTCTTGACCTTGCCCAGGTGGGAGCAGAGGATGACCTTGGCCCCGTCGCCCCGGAGCTTCTCGATGGTAGGCAGGGCGGCCACGATGCGGGTCTCGTCGGTGATCTCGCCGGCCTTCAGGGGAACGTTGAAGTCGCAGCGGAGGAGGACCCGGCGGCCCTTGACCTGGAGGTCGTCAACAGTTTTCTTTGCCATAATATAAACTCCTTTATAAGGTCAACAGTCCCCCGGACTGTTGAATGGATGATACCGCGTCGCCGGGGGCGATGCGGCCTTTGTTTCATGGAAAAGCGGTCCGGTCCGAAACAGAACCGGACCGCTCAGACTTATCTTTCGATCCTAATGGGAGAGAGCCTTACAGCTGAGCCAGATACTTGATGGTGCGGACCATCTGACTGGTGTAGGAGTTCTCATTGTCGTACCAGGAGACCACCTGGACCAGGCTCTTGCCGTCGCCGGCGGGGCTGACCAGGGTCTGGGTGGCGTCGAACAGGGAGCCGTAGGTCATGCCGATGATGTCGGAGGAGACGATCTCGTCCTCGTTGTAGCCGAAGGTCTCGGGGTCGGAGGCGGCCTTCATGGCGGCGTTCACGTCGTCCTTGGTGATGCCGGCCTTGTTCACCACGGCGAAGAGCAGGGTGGTGGAGCCGGTGGGGGTGGGCACGCGCTGGGCAGCGCCGATGAGCTTGCCGTTGAGCTCTGGGATGACCAGGCCGATGGCCTTGGCGGCGCCGGTGGAGTTGGGCACGATGCTCAGAGCGCCGGCACGGGAGCGGCGGAGGTCGCCCTTGCGCTGGGGGCCGTCCAGGATCATCTGGTCGCCGGTGTAGGCGTGGATGGTGCACATGATGCCGGACTCGATGGGGGCAAAGTCGTTGAGGGCCTTGGTCATGGGAGCCAGGCAGTTGGTGGTGCAGCTGGCGGCGGAGATGATCTTGTCCTCGGGGGTCAGGGTCTTGTGGTTGACGTTGTAGACGATGGTGGGCAGATCGTTGCCGGCGGGGGCGGAGATGACGACCTTCTTGGCGCCGGCCTTGATGTGGGCCTCAGACTTGGCCTTGGAGGTGTAAAAGCCGGTGCACTCCAGCACCACGTCCACATCCAGCTCGCCCCAGGGGCAGTTGGAGGCGTCGGATTCCTTATAGATGCGGATGGTCTTGCCCTTGACGGTGATGGTGCCGGCCTCGTCGTCGGCGGTGATGGCGTTGGTGTTCTCGAAATCAACGAAACGGCCCTGGGTGGAGTCGTACTTGAGCAGGTGAGCCAGCATCTTGGGGCTGGTCAGGTCGTTGATGGCCACCACGTCGTAGCCGGGAGCCTCGAACATCTGCCGGAAGGCCAGGCGGCCGATCCGTCCAAAACCGTTGATCGCAACTTTGACATCTGCCATGATGAGTTCCTCCTCGAAAGTATAGTAAATGGGCAGCAAACGAATTTTTATCTGTCTTTCCTATTCTACAGAAAGAAATCGCAAAATTCAAGGGAAAAACCGGAGAAGAATAGAGGAAGAAACACATTTCTGCCCACGGTTTTCCGTGAAAACAGCCAAACGGCCCCCGAAACCATCGGGAGCCGTTTGCCATGGCAAGGAAAGGGGGAGAGCAGCGCGGCGCAGCACACACGCCGCGAAAGGATGCGGATTCATCGTGGACATCATACCACCCCTTTTCCGAATTTGCAAGAAAAAACGTAAAACTTTCAAAAATTTCCGGTGATACTCGTCAAAATCCGGGAAAACGCAGGAATTCAGGCAAAAATCCGCAGTTCTCTCCGGGGCTCTCGCAAGGAATCATGCAGATTTGGTGTGAGAAATCGCCGCATTCCGGGCGAAAAAAAGAAAAAATAAAAAATTTGCAAAAAGCCCTTGACAAATTGAGGCCCTTGCACTAAAATAATGACTGTTCCGCAAGAAACGGACGATTAGCTCAGCTGGTATGAGCATCCGCTTGACGTGCGGGAGGTCACAGGTTCAAGTCCTGTATCGTCCACCATATTTGAGAAATCCGAACTTAGTCCCGACGGGGTCTGCGTTCGGATTTCTTGTTTTTCTCGAAGATATCAGCCTTGACGCCGGAGCGAACTTTGAAAGGCCAGGAGCTGGACTTCTTTCCCTCACATGGAGAGAGTCCAGCTCCTGGCCTTTCAGCATTTTGCCTTACAACATATAAAACCGTAACAAGGGGCCAGGCGGTACCGCTTTCATAGCAAAACCATCTGGCCGTTTGTTTTATGGTTCACTGTCCCGATACTGTAAGGATCCCTACTGTATTTCTTGCTCTCCTCCTCCATGCCAGAAATCGGTCTCAAGCATCGAAACGCAGTATTCTCCCTGCGGATCACCGCTTCAAATACGCCGAGGAGACCGGGAACTCGAAATAGGTATCCGGGTAGGGCTCATCCTCCAGGGTGAAGTGCCACCACTCGCAGTCGATGGGGGCAAAGCCGCAGCGGACCATGGCCCGCTGGAGGAGCATCCGGTTGGCGTACTGCTCCTCGGTGATCCCCCGGTAGTCCGGGTGGGAAACCGGGCTGAACAGGTCGAAGGGGCTCCCCATGTCCACCTCCCGGCCGGTGGTCATGTCCAGAAGGGTCAGGTCCACGGTGCTCCCCCGGCTGTGGCTGGACTGGCTGGCGATGTAGCCCTGGGCAAAGAGAGACTGCTTCTCCAGGTCGGGGTAGAAGTAGGGCTTCATCCGCAGGTCCAGGTCCTCGATGCCCCAGAGGACGAAATGCCGCACCGCGCAGGCCGGGCGGTAGGCGTCGAAGATCTTCAGCCGGTAGCCCTGGGCGTTCATCTCGTTGCTCACCGTTTTCAGGGCCCGGGCGGCCTCCCGGGTCAGGAGGGCACAGGGCTCCTCATAGCCGTCGATGCGGTCCCCGACGAAATTATAGGTGGAGTGATACCGGATCTCCTGGAGGATCCCGGGCACATAGTCGGACAGCAGCACAAAGCCGGAGGGGTCCATGGCAAGGCGCTTTTTGTAATTGATCTCCATCGTTCTCATCCTTTCGAGGCGTCGGGAGGTCCCGGCCAAATCGGCCTCTATTATACCCCGGAAACCGGCGGGACGCAACCGAGAAACTCGCCCCGAATGGGGTATAGTCCCGCCCGGAGCAGTCTTCGTTGTCTTTGACACGCAAAGCCTGCTCTTTCGATAAAAAAAGCAGCATAAAAAAGTACAAAACCCCCAACAAAATGATCGTTCCCTCTGGTAATTGTGCCAGAGATATGCTATAATAATGCCCACAACTAAAAAAGTGTACCCAAACTATTGTTTTTATTCCCACAGAAAAGGAGGCCTCAGAACCGATGCGAACCACTCGTAAATCCCTGTTCGTCCTAATGGCTCTTGTGATTTCCCTGACCTTTGTGGAGGTCCCCTCCGGCGCTGTTGCCTCCGGCTTCTCCGATGTGCCCGCCACCGCCTGGTATGCCGAGGACGTGGAGGAGGTCCGCCGGTTCGGCATCATCAACGGTGTGGGCAACAACTGCTTCGCCCCCAACAAGACCCTGACCATGGCGGAGGCCCTGACCATGGCCTGCCGGGCCTACTCCTTCTATTACAACGTCCCCATCCCCGCGTCCAAGCCGGGAGAACCATGGTATGAGACCTACCATCGGTTTGCCCAGGACCAGGGGATCCTCTGGCGGGACGAGATCCGGAAGGACGTCAGCGGCCCCTGCACCCGTCTGGATATGGCCCTGGTGTTCTACCGGGTCTTCCCCACGGAGACGGTGAAGCAGCTCAACCAGATCGCCTTCCTTCCGGACATTGAGCGGGACGAAAACACCCGGGGGGTCTTTTTCCTCTATGAGCAGGGGGTCCTGACGGGGAGCGACGCCATCGGCACCTTCCGCCCCTACGCCGGGGTCACCCGGGCGGAGACCGCCGCCATCCTCAACCGGGTCATGAACCCGGGGCGGCGGCTGTCCTTCACCTTCCGGTATGAGCCCCTGCCCGCGGCGGTGTACGGCTCCTCCAAGGAGGAGGCCGCCATGGCCGACCGGCTGTACAAGTCTCTGCTGCGCTATCTCAAGGAGGAGAACGTCCACAACGTCCCCGTCCGGGACGCCACCCTGGACAAGGCCGCTCACCTGGTCCACCGGGGCGGGGCCCGCAGCGCCACCCATGCCCTGAAGGGCATCGGCTATCCCTACCCTGTGGACGACGTCCAGATCAACAGCTACACCACCCGGACCTTCTGCATCCAGACCGGTCAGACCGAGGTCTTCACGGACCCCTATACCGCCATCGCCCAACTGTGCATCATTCCCCACTCCGTCTTCGACCTCCCCCTGGAATGGGAGGAAAACGACCGCAACGTCTTCTATGACCGGGTGGGCGTCAGCGCCCAGAAGGTGAACGGCGGCTACCAGGCCACCTTCGTCGTGGCCAGCTCCAAGGGCAGGGACGTCATCGACGGCGAGGCCCTCATCCTCAAGAAGGTAGGCGCCCCCCTCAAGATATCCGCCGATGGGCTCTACGGCTACGGCCAGCACACCGATGTGGTGGAGCGGGCGTCGGTCCACGTCTCCCAGATCCCCACTCCCCTCCTCCTGGCCTACCAGCACGCGGATTTCCAGTTCATCATCGCCGACGGGGAGTACTACGCGGCCCTTTGCAGCTCCGACCGGACGGCAAACTCCGCGGGGCTCACCGCCTACGGCAAGAACAACCGGGTGCAGATCCACATCTACGCCTTGGACCACCCCCATACCGTCTATCATGAGTTTGGTCATGTCCTCCATGACCTCTGGCTGGACGCGGCCACCCTGGACAAACTCTTCGCGGCGGAGCTCAGCCAGGTCATGTCCCTCACCGGCGACAAGTACGCCTCCGGGAACGCCAGGGAATGCTTTGCGGAGGCCTTCCGGCTGTACCTGGAGAACAAGGACGGTCTGGCCCGCACCGCGCCGGGGTACTATCAGGCCATCGAGACCGCGCTGCAGCAGCATCCCGCGGCCTGAGGGTCGACCGTTGAACCAACACCAGCCCGGAAGCATCGGCTTCCGGGCTGGTTTTTTGTAGGGGGGATGAAGTACCGCCCCGGCGAATGCCGGGGCGGTTAAATAGGATGTAACGATGTGTATTCTCTTTAGCTCGATTTATTTATTTACTTCATTTGAAATATTGGTAAGATATGTAACAAGGTCCTCGCATAGGTGAAGAGCTTTTTCCAAGGTTGCTGGGTCGATCGTTTTTATTTTAAGAAGTTCATCACAGCACGCAAGCGCCTTGTTTGCATTGGTAACAATGACCTCTGTCCCGCTCTTGTTTTTGCAGGTAGCGAGAATTTTATTGATTGCTGCTTTTGATGTGCTGCAGTTTTCTTGGAATGCATTGAGCGCCTTTGTTTTCAATAAATCAAATTGCGCCTTAGCGGAGCCCGTCGCCATCATTGACTGCATATCATAAGTAGAAAGGTTCAATAACTGTTGCAGTCCATCCGCAGCACTGTTTGACGCAGTAGCGATACAAGTGCGAATCGTCTGTTTGTCGCTTTCGCTTAGCTGGGATGTGCCCTCGTTTTGAGGTGCTTTTTCTCGGAAGTGAGTAAAACCTAAGTCTTTTTCTGTGAATCCATTTGGTTCAAGCAATTCTTCTGTCGTAGTGAGAAGGATTGAATACCAATAAGTCGAGGCCGCCTCTTGAGTATCTGATAAGAGGTCGGTATCTCCTTCGTATGTATCAAACACTACCGTACTTCCCATCGCAAAACTACTCGCATCTAAGTAAGTAAATCCCTCAAACACCTTTTGATTCTTCTGTTTTTTCTGGATTGTCAGGCCACTCAAATATGGTTTGCTTGAATCTTCCGTCAACGTAATCGAGCTAAAATAGTTCCCGTCATTAACAAAAATGTAAAGATTGAGCAATACATTACCGCTCCCAGGAAAATAAGCCATATAGTATAGATACCTGTTTCCATCTATCGTTTTTTCTTTGAAGGCATACATATAGTTACCATCGTCTGTTTTTTCGCCAAGGACCTTAGCTGTATCTTTGAGAAAACCAAATGCATTATCGTTGTTGGCAGCGGCAAACTTCATCCAGACTCTATCATATACATTTTTTCCTTCCCATTCACCTCTGGTAAGTTCTATGTTATTAAGCATAATCTTGTTGCTCGATATCTTCGAAATCTGATACGTATCCGTTTTTTCCTCGGCAAACGTTAAATATTTCCCTTTTAAAGCAGCAAGCGTTTTTTTGCTGTATGTAAGAGTTAGATTGCCCTCACTGAGAATGTATTCTCCACCTCTGTACCCCGCGAAATCTGCAGTTTCATCTAACCTCGCCTCATCGAAGGAAGCATTATCACGAAAACAGAACTCAAAAAGGAGCCCGTTTAGATCAGTTCCATGCCAAACCCCTACCAGATCCTCCTGCGTTACGGCCTGCGCGGGTGTTGATGTGGCGCTACCCTGCTTCAAGGCCTCCTGCAAGGTTTGCTCGGTGCCTTTTGTTTTTGCAGAGAGCGCACGATAAGAAATAATCGCCACATCCCCACGGTCAAAATCAGAAGAAGCGTTATACTCCCCACTGGTAAAGCCAACCTTATCCGAAAGCTCCCACGCAGCGTCCCACTTAAAATCCGTACTGCTGTCATAGCCCAAAGCCCGCAGGACAAAGGTGATGTACTGGCTTGCGGTCACAAGGCCCGTCCCGCCGAATTTGTCCGCGCTGATGCCGCTCGTCAATTTGTTTTGATACGCATAGCCCACATACGGCTTGGCCCACTCCGCAACATCCTTGAAGGGCATTTTCCATGTACCTGTCTTTGCTTCCTCTTCTTTTCCCAAAAGGCGGACCAGCATCGTCACCGCTTCATAGCGGTTGGGCGCTCGGTCCAAGTCGTAGTTCGGCGTTCCGTCCTGATTGGTCCCCACGCCCTGGAACAACCCCAATTCGTGGAGTGCGTCGGCCGCTTCGGTTGCTTCGGGCGACGCCGCGCTCACGGTGCAAAGAAGCGACAGGCTCATGGCAAGCACCAAGAGCAATGAAAGTAATCGTTTCATTCCTTTTACCTCCCATAATCAAAAAAGTGGCACAGCCGGAGCCGTGCCACCGAAAAACACACGACTCCGTTTGTTGCCACACAAACTTCTTGTCATCCGCACAACGAGAATGCCAAAATGGAGAGTGCGTTTTTACCGAGGTAAAAACACATTCTCGTCATGTGGTTAAAAAATATGAAGTTTGTGTGGCATTTTTATCATACCACACAATCAAGTAAAAAACAACGAAAATCCTGATTTCTTCTAATCGCAGCTTTCGCCCTCCCCCGCCCTCTTGCACCCCACCCCCCGTTCCTGTATAATGAGCCCAACAAACATCTATCCCACCGAAAGGAGACCCTCCCATGAAGCAGATCGACTACCAGGGCTTCGAGCTGGGCCCCATCCGGCCCCCCAGCGAGGCCTACAGCCTCCTGGTCCGCATCAACCGGGGGTGCGGCTGGAACAAGTGCCGGTTCTGCGGCTTTTACCGGGACACCCCCTTCTCTCCCCGGCCTGCCGAGGATATCATGAAGGACATCGACCTCATCAAGGAATGGCTGGACATCTTCCAGGGGAATGCCCCCGGCCGGGACCCCCGGGACGACGGGGACCGGGAGGCCTGCTATATGGCCTACCACTGGCTCCAGGCGGGGCTGCGGAACGTCTTCTTCCAGGACGCCAACAGCATCCTCATGCAGCCCCAGGGGCTCCTCCGGGTGCTGGACCACCTCAACGGTCTCTTCCCCCAGATCCGCCGGATCACCAGCTACGCCCGGTCGGACACCATCAACCGCATCCCCCTGAAGTACCTGAAGGCCTACCGGGAGAAGAAGCTCAACCGCTTCCACATCGGCCTGGAGACGGGCAACGACCACATCCTCAAGCTCATGAACAAGGGGGTCACCAAGCAGGCCCAGATCGAGGCGGGGATCAAGGCCATGTCCGCGGGCATCGAGATCAACGAGTTCTATATGCCCGGCATGGGAGGCCGGGAGTACGCCCGGGCCAGCGCCCTGGACACCGCCGACGTGATGAACCAGGTCAACCCCGACTTCATCCGCATCCGGTCCATGGCCCTGTCGGACAAGCTGGAGATGTACGAGGACTACGAGAAGGGCATCCTCACCCGGCCCAACGACATCGAGACCATCCACGAAATTCGGCTGTTCATCGAGAGCCTGGGGGACATCACCAGCGTGGTGGACTCCGACCACATCCTGAACATCCTCCTGGAGCTCAAGGGGAAGATGCCCCAGGACAAGCCCAAAATGCTGGCCCTTATCGACAAGTTCCTAGACCTGCCCGAGGACACCCAGAACATCTTCCGCCTGGGCCGCCGGCTGAACATTATGGGCGAGCTGTCCGACCTGACCGTCCCCAGCCGGGTGGACCGGGTGAAGGCCATCATGGACCAGAGCGAGATCGACCGGTCCAACATCGACACGGTCTGCGACCAGCTCATGGTCCGGGCCATTCCCATTTGATCACAGAGAAAGAAGGCGGGCTGTTCCATGACGGCACATCCTGACTATGACATTTTCATCATCGGCGGCGGGGCCGTGGGCTGCGCCGTGGCAAGGGAGCTGGCCCGCTATCAGGTGACGGTGGCCCTGGCGGAGGCCGCCCCCGACGTGGCCGCCGGGGCCAGCGGGCGGAACTCCGCCGTCATCCACGCGGGGTTCAACAACCGGCCCGGAAGCCTTATGGCAGCGCTCTGCGTCCAGGGCAGCCGGGGCTTTCCCGCCCTGTGCGACGAGCTGGACGTGCCCTACAAGATCACCGGCAAGCTCCTGGTGGCCTTTGACGAGGCAGACCTTGCCACCCTCCGCCGCCTGAAGGACCAGGGGGACCGGAACGGCTGCCGGGGCCTCCGGCTCCTGGACCGGGAGGAGCTCCGGGCCAGGCTCCCCCGGACGGGGGGGATCGGGGCCATGGAGTCCCCCTTCACCGGGGTCTTCGATCCCTTCCAGTACACCGTTGCTCTGGCGGAGAACGCCAAGGCCAACGGGGTGGACTTCTACCTCTCCCACCGGGTCACCGCCATCGAGAAGGGGCCCGAGGGCTTTGCCGTCACCGCCGGGGGGACGGTCTTCCGCGCCCGGCGGGTGGTCAACTGCGCCGGGCTCCACAGCGCCGAGGTGTCCGCTCTGGCCGGAATCGAGGGCTACCGCATCTATCCCTGCCGGGGGGAGTATTTCATCCTGGACAAGACCGACGTGCTCCCCATGCCCATCTACCCCGCCCCCAAGCAGGGAGCGGGGGGGCTGGGAGTCCATCTCACCCCCACCATCCACGGGAACCTCATCATCGGCCCCTCCGCCGAGTACATCGACGACCCTGAGGACACGGCCTCCACCGGCCCCGTCCTGGACCGGCTCTTCCGGGAGGCGGTCCAGCTTCTCCCCGGCCTGGAGCGAAAGCAGATCATCGGGGCCTACTGCGGCGTCCGGCCCAAGCAGGCCCCCCCGGGGGAGGGGGGCTACTGGGATTTCGTCATCCGGGAGGAGGAAGCCTGCCCCGGCCTGGTGAACCTCATCGGCATCGAGTCCCCCGGCCTCACCGCCTCGGTCCCCATCGCAAGGATGGTGGCGGAGATCCTGGGCCGGGGCATGGACCTGGTCCCCGACCCGTCCTTTGACGGCCATCGGACAGGCATCCTCCGGTTCAAGGACCAGGCCCCCGCCGCCCAGGCCGCCCTCATCGCCGCCGACCCGGACTACGGCGAGGTGATCTGCCGCTGCCAGACCGTCACCCGAGCGGAGCTCCGCCAGGCCATCGAAAACCCCCTGGGGGTGAAGACCGTGGCCGGGATCAAATACCGGGCCTGGGCCACCACCGGGCGGTGCCAGGGGGGCTACTGCCTGCCCAAGATCGCCCAGATGCTCACGGAGGACTACGGCCTGGCCCCGGAGGAAGTCACCTACCGGGGGGAGGGCTCGGCCCTGTTTACGGGGAGGGTGAAGTGATGGAACGATACGACGTGGTCATCATCGGCGGCGGGCCCGGGGGCCTGGCCGCTGCCGCCGGGGCGAAGGAGGCCGGGGCGGACAAGGTCCTGGTCCTGGAGCGGGACGGACGGACCGGCGGTATTCTGAACCAGTGCATCCACGACGGCTTCGGTCTGGTGCGGTACAAGGCCATGCTCACCGGCCCGGAGTACGCCCTCCGGGCCCGGAGAGAGGCTGCCGCCGCCGGAGCGGAGGTCCGCACCGGGGCCATGGTGACAAGGCTCACCCGGGACCGCCGCGTCACCGCCGTCACCCGGGAGGGCCTCCTGGAGGTCCAGGCCGGGGCGGTGGTCCTGGCCACGGGGTGCCGGGAGCGCACCCGGGGGGCCATCGCCATCCCCGGCGCCCGCCCCGCGGGGATCTACACCGCCGGGGCGGCCCAGAACCTCATCAATACGAAGAACCTCATGGTGGGCCGCCGGGCGGTGATTTTAGGCTCCGGGGACATCGGCCTCATCATGGCCCGCCGGCTCACCCTGGAGGGGGCGAAGGTCCTGTGCGTGGCGGAGATGCGCCCCGCCCCCGGGGGACTGGAGCGGAACGTCCGCCAGTGCCTCTATGACTTTGACATCCCCCTGTACCTGAACACCACCGTCACCAACATCTTCGGACGGAAGCGGCTGGAGGGGGTGGAGCTCACCGAGCTGGACAGCGGCGGCGCCCCCATCCCCGGCGCCGCCCGGCGGGTGGACTGCGACACCCTGCTCCTGTCGGTGGGCCTCATCCCGGAAAATGAAGTGGGCGCCATGGCCGGGGTGGACCTGGACCCTGTCACCAACGGGGCGGTCACCGACGGCTTCCTCCGGACCTCGGTCCCCGGCATCTTCTCCTGCGGCAACTGCCGGAAGGTCATGGACCTGGCGGACTTCGTCACCGTCCAGGGCCTGGCCGCCGGGTACAACGCCGGGGCCTGGGTCCTGGGGAAGGCCCTGAAGCCCATGCCCGAGGAGACCAACAACGCCATGGCCAAGGGCCTGCCCCAGCCCGGGGTCCTCACCTGCGTTCTCTGCCCCAAGGGCTGCCGGGTGACCATCGACAGCGCCACCGGGGAGACCGACGGCAACCAGTGCCCCAAGGGGGAGGACTACGCCCGTCAGGAGGTCAAGGCCCCTGCCCGGGTCCTCACCACCACCCTGAAGCGGGCCGACGGCTCCCTTCTCCCCGTGAAGACCTCCAAGGCCGTGCCACGGGACCGGCTTACTGAGCTGGCCCGGTCCCTGGCCGGGGTGACCGTCCCCGACGGGCCCTTCCCCTGGGGGGCGGTGGTCCTGGCCGACCCCTTCGGCCTGGGGGCGGATGTGGTGGCGGCGGAGTAATGCCGCCCGCCCGCCCTTCCGGCGGACCGCCGGCTGATACTAGTCTCAATTAAAAAGCTTGAAAAGCTTTTTATAGCGCCGAAGGCGCGTTTGAGACTGCATGAGACGGTATGACGCGCTTGCGCGGCATGA
>CACZKM010000018.1 GCA_902781745.1 Oscillospiraceae bacterium | reverse complement strand
ATCAAGTCTTTCTGGCACCAAAACGGCAGTTTCCTCAAAATTTTTCGCTGTTGCTGAGGCTTTTCTCCGATATACCCCCTTTATTCAGTGTTTCCTTAATTGTCCCCATTCATTGACCGGAAACGGACTTGATAAAGGCTTCCATTCGGGCGGCACTTTCGTTCTTCATCCGATCGCTAACATGGCCGTAAACGTCTAAGGTAAAGGCCGCTGTTGCGTGTCCAAGATTCCCCTGCACCGTTTTTACATCGTCGCCGTTTTGCAGGGAAAGGACGGCGAAAGTGTGCCGGAGGTCGTGGACCCGGCTTTCCGGTGCTCCTATCCTTGCTGCGATCTTCTTATAATGGTTTACCACGGTTTGAGGGCTGAAATTTTTTCCGATGGCGGTTGTGAATACTAACGCCGTCTTGCGTTCCTTTTCTGACTTCCATCCTTCCCACGCTTCCCCGGCTGCTAACCTTTGCGCGGCTTGTTCCTTCTGTCGCTTTGAAAGCAAATCCATAACAAAGGGGGCGGGTGTTAAAACTCTGGTTTTGTCTTTGTTTAAGGATGCAAACACGAATCCGCCGTCCTTCAAGGGCCGCTTTTGCAGTTGTTTGTTGATCTTCAGGGTCCCCGCTTTGAAGTCCACACAATCCCATGTAAGCCCCATTGCTTCCGCTTCCCGTAGACCTGTAAACAATATCACAGTCAAAATCGTTCCGTATTCATCGGCGGGCGCGATTTCCAAAAATGCCTTTACCTGTTCATCCGTGAGCGGGTGAAGGTCCTTTTTTTCTACCCGTGGGAGCGTCACCTTGTCAGCGGGATTCACTTGCAGATACCCGATAGCAACAGCGACAGACAACGCTTTTGTCAGGATACCGTGAATATTCCTGACAGACTTTGCAGACAGCGGAGCTTTTTCTGTCACGGTTTTCCCATTCTTCTTTATTATTTTTCCGTCCTTTCCTCTCTTCGGAATCGCCCGACCTTCCTTTAGCAGATCATTATAAAAGCCCTGGATTGTATGAGGTGCAAGCTGTGACAACTTTACAGCACCTAAAGCGGGTTTATGTGGGTTTCACATTGTGCTTTGTAGTGCTTAACGGTAAGAAACTTCTTATCCCCCATGTAGTCAGTCACCCAGATTTCCAGCCATTCGGCCAGGGTGATTTTTGACGGTTCAAAGTACGTGCCCCGATCTATAGCGGCAATGGCGGCGGACAACTTTTCACGGACTTCTTTCTGCGTGTCACCATATAAGGATTTCCTGATCTGCTTGCCGGTTCCTGGATCGCGACCAACTATAAAACGTGCTTCCCAAAGTCCATCTTTCCGCTGACGGATGGAGCCGGAGCCGGAGGCGGCTCTACTATTCTTCCGTGCCATCGTTCCCCCACCTTTCTTCAGATTTTGTATTTATGTAGGCAGCAAGATTCACTGCTGCCTGATATAGCTTGAATGATTTTGCGTCTTTGCCTAGATCGCGATGAAGCTTTAAATCCCGGTCGTTGATTTCCTCAACGTATTTTTTGTAAGCTGAATCATCCGACAACTGCGATGCAGTTACCGATTGTGCTGTTTTTAGGTCTGTAATCTGTTCGAAATGTCGGTAGCATTCAGATAGAGCAAAGATAAAGTCCCAAAACACATCCGATTCTACGAAGATAGAGAACGATTCGGACTCGCGATTCTCCATTTTTTTGATTTCCTTGATGTTGGTAACAGCTTTCTCGCTTAGCCCTGTGGCGGATACAATGCCCTGAACAGTAACATCTGGAGACTGTACATCACTGGCGCCAACCAAGTAATCAATCGAAACCTCGAAGAATTTCCCGATCAATACTAACGCCTCATAATTTGGGAGTGAACTGCCATCGGTGTATCTGCCTACAGTTTGCCTCCTGACACCTAAATGCCTTGCTAGTTGCTCTTGCGTTATGTTGCGTGACTCCAATAGATTTCGCAGCCGCGTAGGGAAAGGCGCGTGAAACTTGCTGGAGCCGTCCAAATAGTTGTTGCGTGGCACCGTCTTCTTCCTCCTTCCAGAACACTTTTGTTGCCAATAGAATTAATAAGCAACAATATCTTGATTTTTCTGTTGCTTATATGATAACATAGGCAACAGAAAAGGCCAAGATTGTTCTCGATTATTCCAGAATAATCAACGATAATTAGGAAAGCGAGGAAAGTTATGGACAAAAGAGTTCTTACAGGCAACGAGGCGGCAAAGATTTTGGACGTCAGTAAACCGACGCTGTATAGGTTGTGTCAGACAGAGGGATTCCCGTGCATCCGGGTTGGTCGGGCAATCCGGATGCCATACGATGCGTTGCTCCGTTGGATGGAGGAAAGTGCAGGGAAGCAGGTTTTGTAATGCTTGATCCTTTCAGGGAGATCAAAACTAGGGTCACGCCTGCGGAGGCGGCACGACACTACGGGTATGAGCCGAGCAGAAGCGGGTTTGTTTCGTGCCCTTTTCATTCAGGGGATAGGACACCAAGCCTCAAACTGTACTCTGACGGCTGGACGTGTTTCGGTTGTGGTGCTGGTGGTAGCGTCATTGATTTTGTCGGCAAACTGTTTGACCTTGCTCCGCTGGACGCTGTGCGGAAACTCAACGCAGACTTTTCGTTGGGGCTACCGCTCGACCAACCGCCTACCCGAGCGGAACGGGAAGCGGCCCAGAAACGGCGAGAGGAGGCAGTTGTCTACGGCGATTTCCAGCGATGGCGTGAGGATATGACCCGCCTCCTATCGGAGACGTATCGCTTGGGCTGGCTGGCGCTGCGGGATATGCCCGAGAGCCTATGGTTGCCGGGAGAGGTCGAGGCGATACGGCTCTTGCCTGCGCTGGAGCATTGGCTGGATTCGCTGGGAGGTGACTTCGAGAATCAGATGCAGGTTTTTCGAAAGCGAAAAGGAGTGAGAAAGATATGTCGCAGGATTTTGAAGAGTATTCCGGAGAGATTCAAAGAGGTTTAGGGGAGGACCTGAGAGAGGCTGAACGTCCGAGGCTGGAGACGTTCAGCGCGTATGAGTTACAACACATGGTATTGCCTCCAGTGCAATGGCTGGTCGATGGTTTGATTGTACGCGGCGGGCTAGGTGTGCTAGCAGCTCCACCTAAGTACGGAAAGAGTTGGATGTGTTTGGATTTGTGTACGTCGATAGCCACGGGGCGGAAATTCCTTGGATTTAACACATGGAAGGCTCGACCGCTATATCTTGCCCTGGAGGATAGCAAAAACCGATTGCAGGCGCGGCAAAATAAGCAATTAGCAGGACGCGCAGCAGCGCAGGAATTCGACTTCAGCATACAGCGAGACACGACGGATGGCCTGCTTTTCGACAAACTGGAAACATACTGCACCGAAAACCCGGACACGGCGTTGATTGTCATTGATACACTGCAAAAGGTCCGCAGCAAATCATCGGGCCGCAATATGTATGCAGAGGATTACGGAGAGATTGGCAAATTGAAATCGTTTGCCGACGCGCACAACCTCACGATTTTACTAGTGCATCATCTCAGGAAGATGGGCGACGAATCGGACCCATTTAACCGGATCAGCGGCAGCACCGCCATTATGGGGGCCGCAGACTTTGCGTTTGTCCTGACAAAGAGCAGGCGTCAGGATGATGAGGCAATTTTAACCGTCACTGGGCGTGATGTCGAAGAAGAAGAGTTTTCTTTGCACTTTGACAAAGAGTTTTGCACATGGCAGATTGTTGGAACGGTTGCGGAGGTTGAGGATAAAAGAGTAAGGGCCTACTACACAACCGACCCAATCGTCCTGACTGTTAAAAGTCTGCTCAAAGCAGATACTACATGGACCGGCAGTACATCTTCCCTGAAGCAAGCCGTTACATCCGTGACTGGCTTCGATATTCCAGACAGCGAACGGGCTTTCACCGAGAAAGTAAGGTCTGTGGTGGGACCTCTGGAAGAGTATGACGGCATCAAATATGAACGAAAATCCAACGGCAGCGGCGGTGGCAAACACCATTTCTGGAGAGGTTCAGCATAAATTGAATCCAACCGTTGATGTAAAAAACACCGTTGTATCCGTTTATACCGTTTCCAACCGTTGCGGAAGAGGTGGATTCAAGTGCAAAATCAACGGTTATCAACGATTGCAACGGTATCAACGGTTGTTTTTGTATCAACGGTACATGAAAAGAAAGTGTTAGTTTCCAGTGACAATAAAGAAAACACCCGTCCCAGCCTGGAAGCGAAAGGACCAGGAGCCGGGACCGGGAGCGAACTTATTACGACCATTCAGCAAGGATGATTTCCCGGGGCTTGCCGGGAGAAGGGAGACGAAGTAAATGTACTATATCAAAGACCACATGGGCCACGACATCGACATTGACACGCTGACGGTATACAACCGCTGCCCCAGATGTGGAGCAGAGACCGAGGTTGACGTGTTTTGGGAACTTCTGGGCGACGGACAGATTGAAACAGTCTAAAATGGATAAAGAAAAAGCCTTGAAACCGTAGTGTTTCAAGGCTTATCTCATGGCAGCGGGAGAAGGATTCGAACCCTCACAAACAGAGTCAGAGTCTGTCGTGCTACCCTTACACAATCCCGCTATATATTTATTTTTCCGTGCCCCTCTCAACAGGACCGAGGATTATTATACCACGGCATTACGGTTTGTCAAGGGGAAATTTGCTTTTTTTGAAAAAATCTTTCTTCAGGGCCACCGGCGGGGGAAGTCCCACTTCCCGCCTTGACAATTCAGCTTCTTTTGCTAGAATGGACACAGCTTTCCCTGTGTCCGAATTGCTGCTTTACCGCCGCCCCCCCGGCACGGCGTATATAAAAAATGAGAAGAGGGAACCACGATGGGCTTGTTTGACTTGTTTATCCGCTCTGATATCAACGCCGGCGTGAAAAAATGCCAGGACGACCCCACCGGCGTTCTGGTGGACGTCCGGGAGCCGGACGAGTATGCTCACCGCCGGATCCCAGGCAGCGTGAACCTCCCGCTGTCCGTGATCGACACGGCGCCGTCCGTGTATCCCGACAGGGACGCCCATCTGTATCTCTATTGCTACAGCGGCGCCCGCAGCGGGCAGGCGGCTGCCGCTCTCCGGAAGCTGGGGTACACCCATGCCAGTGACATTGGCGGCATCAAGGGCTATACCGGGGCCACTGAGCGGGGACTGAAAACCAACTGATTAGGAAGAACACCTGTTTTGTCTGTGCAGATCGTGGCATACTATATTTATACGCATTATAAGCGGCGGCTGCGACGCCATCTATCATTTCCGCTACTGAGGTGATCCCAATGTTAGAAAACGCCAAGCGAACCATCGCGTTCATCTGTCCCGTCTGCCGCCAGCCTGTGATCCTGGAGCGGTCCGCCTTCCAGCTGGCCGCGGCGGGAAGCCGCCTCCCCTGCCCCTGCGGCAAGGCCGGTGTGGATGTGGAAATGATGGGCGGCCAGGTCCGCCTGCGGGTGCCCTGCCTCTTCTGCGAGCAGGAGCACACGGTCTCCTGCTCCACCACCGCGTTTCTCCACGAGAAGACGCTGGCCTTTTCCTGCGCCGCTTCCGGGCTGGATTGCTGCTACGTCGGGGAGGATGAGCCCGTCTTCTCCGCCATGCGCAGGCTGGAGGAGACCGTGGACGTTCTGGAGTCGGAGGCCGGCGCACAGGGGACCTTCCTCAACGACCTGGTGATGGAGGAGATCCTGGAGGAGCTCCGGGATATCGGCCGGCGGGGCGGGATCTCCTGCTCCTGCGGCTGCCGGGAGTATAAGATGAAGATCAACTACAGCTCGGTGGAGCTCTTCTGCGCCCGGTGCGACGGCGCTCTGAAAATCCCTGCCGCCACCATGTCGGACATCGAGGACCTGTGCTGCAAGCCAACCCTGCTGATCCGGGGAAGGGAGCGCTGAGGCACATCGGAAGTCCTCCCGCATAAGATGGACTGAGGCCAACGAAGGTCTCCATCTTGACCGGGAGGTTCATGACTATGTGCTGGAACAATGGGAACAACTGTCTGTGGATTATTCTGATCCTGATCCTTTTCTGCGGCTGTGGCGGCAATGGCTGCGGCAACGGCTGCGGCAGCAACAACTGCTGCGGGAACAACGGCTGCGGCTGCGATTGCGGCTGCTGAGAAAGAACGACACACCGCCGGGGGGCCTGATTCCGGGTCTCCCGGCGGTTTCGCCTTGCCCCGGAAACCCGGTGACAAGAAAAAATGAAAAAAAGCAAAAATAAGGGTTGCATTTTGTTGCGAGACGTGCTATTATTTAATGGTCGTCACGAGATGTGCGGCATGCGGCAGTAGCTCAGCTGGATAGAGTAACTGGCTACGAACCAGTAGGTCGGGGGTTCGAGTCCCTTCTGCCGTACCAAAAAATCCTGAGATCAAATGATCTCAGGATTTTTTCTATTCCAGGATTTTGTCTATGCCTCCCGCAGCAGGCTCAGCAGCTCCCACCGGGATTTGACCCCGCATTTCCGGTAGAGATTCTGACTGTGCTTGAACAACGTGTTTTTTGTGATGCACAGCCGCCCCGCGATCTCATCGCTGGGCATCCCGGTAAGGATGTGGGCCAGGACCTCCTCCTCCCGGCGGGTCAGGCCGTAAGCCTTGGCCAGGCGGCCCGCGGCATCCCGGTGGGTCAGGTCCCGCTCCCCGTCGCACCGGGCGAAAACCAAGGCGATGTGGTTGGACAGGGCCCGGAGGTAGAAGGCGTCGTCATCGGTGAAGTCCCCCATCTCGTCGGTGCGGAAGAGGGCGATGCGGCCCAGGACCTGGTCGCCGTGAACCACGTTCATCTGCATGGTGTCCCGCACGCCAAGCTGGCGGAAAAGCCCCTGGTAAAAATGGGTGGAGAACCGCTTATCCCCCGCCATCAGGTCGCTGTCCCGGATGACCACCGCCTCGGTGGTATGGCTGAGCCAGGAGGTATAGGCCTGCCGGTATTCCTTGATCCAGGCCTCCTCCACATCCCAGAAGCTGTCCGGCTGGCAGAAACGGAGGGTGTGGATCAGTTCCCCGCTCTCCTCTCCCCGGCTGATGGAGATGTAACTGCCATGGGTGAAAGGGATGAGCAGGCGGAGCTGGGGCAGGAAGGTCTTTTTCAGATCCTCCATGGTCTGACACCGGCTGAGCTGATAGAGGATATCGTTATAAAGAAGGAATTCGTTCTTTTCCATGGGAAGGCCCCCTCATGTTTAATACCAGCAATTAAGTAAGTATAACAATTCTTTGGTAGTTATTTTACTATATTTTATCATTGAAAGCAAGGTCTATTGCGGATAAAATAGACAAAACTGGTTAAAAAGGAGTTGTTCCTATGGAGTTCAAGAAAGCCACTATGGAGGATTTTGACGTCGCCTTTGATTATATCGTCAAGCTTTGGACCTATAACACCTATGACA
The DNA here is from genome assembly GCA_902781745.1 of Oscillospiraceae bacterium. Classification (GTDB taxonomy): domain Bacteria; phylum Bacillota; class Clostridia; order Oscillospirales; family Oscillospiraceae; genus Evtepia. The sequence goes on along the minus strand of CACZKM010000018.1, from coordinate 20,785 downwards.
AAGAGGTCATCCGCAAGGTTTACGAAGAAGTGATCGAGGATGAAAACGCCTTTGCCTTCTTCTGCATGGAAGGGGATGAATACCATGGCTTCTGCCACGGGGACTACTTCATGACCTTCTGGATGTCCGGCCTGACCTGCTACGTCTCCTCCATCATCACCAACGAAGAGGATCGCGGCAAGGGCTATGGCATCAAGCTCATGGACGAGGCCGTCCGTCTGGCCAAGGAGCGGGGCTGCAAGGCCGTCACCCTGGACTCCGGCCTGCCCCGGAAGCCCGCCCACCGGTTCTATGAGATCTATGGCTTCGAGCGTAGCTGCTACGGCTTTGAGCTGATCCTGTGATCGGCCTGTTCTTTCTCCTCTCATCATCTTCGCCGCCCCGATTTGTTCCCGGGGCGGCGTTTTCTCTTGACCGAAAGACGCGGATGTGGTATCGTATCCCTATCCCCCGCCGCCGGGTGGGGCGATCGCGTTTTATCCTGTGCCGTTAGGCCCTTGAAGGTGCAGGACAAAGCGCGATTTTTCTTTGGAGGGATCACTATGGCATGGGTATGGCTCTTTTCCGCCGGTCTGATCGAGGTCTTTTGGGCCACGATGCTCAAGCTCTCGAACGGCTTCCACAACCACGGGTACGCGGTCCTCACCCTCATCGGCATGGCCGCCAGCTACGTCTTCCTGGCCCAGGCCACCAAGACGCTCCCCCCGGGGACCTCCTACGCCATCTGGACGGGGATCGGAGCCCTGGGGGCGGTGATCGTGGGGATCGTTCTGTTCAAGGAACCTGCCACCGCCGCCCGGATCTTCTTCGCCGCTCTGCTGCTGACGGGGATCGTGGGGCTGAAGATGACAGGCGGATAAGCTGTTCACGTAAGCATGACTACAGTATAATAACACAGTTGGAAGAACGAAAAACCTCCCGCGGAAGCACATTGGCTTCTGCGGGAGGTTTTTTCGCTGCTTTGATTGGCGTCTTTTTCGATCGGTCAGTCGGTATAGTTGCCCTTGCCGTCGTTCCACTTCCAATCGCGGATCTCGGGCAGGTCCTGGCCGTACTTGGCGATATACTGCTTGTGCTCCACCAGCTTGTCCTGGAGCTGCTGGAGGAGGAACGCGCCCCGGGCGCCGATCTTCTCAGGCAGGAAGTTGATCACGTCCATAGTCAGATGGAAGCGGTCCAGGCCGTTGAGAACGCGCATATCGAAGGGCGTGGTGATGGTCCCCTCTTCGATATAGCCCCGGACATGGAGGTTCTTGTTCTTCCGGCGGTAGGTCAGCTCATGGATGAGGGACGGATAGCCATGGAAGGCGAAGAGGATGGGCTTGTCCTTGGTGAAGAGCATATCATACTTCTGATCGGACAGGCCGTGGGGATGCTGGGAGTCAGACTGGAGGCGCATCAGGTCCACCACGTTGATGACCCGGATCTTCACGTCGGGGAAGTAGTGGCGCACGATGGTCACCGTGGCCAGGGTCTCCAGGGTGGGGGTGTCGCCGCAGCAGGCCAGGATGATGTCGGGCTCCTCGCCCATATCGTTGGAGGCCCACTGCCAGATGCCGATGCCCTGGGTGCAGTGCTTGACCGCCTGCTCCATGGTCAGCCACTGGGGCCGGGGATGCTTGGAGGTCACCAGGACGTTGACATAGTTCCGGCTGGCCACGCAGTGGTTGAAGCAGGACAGGAGGCAGTTGGCGTCGGGGGGCAGATACATCCGCACCACGTCGGCCTTCTTGTTGGCCACGTGATCCAGGAAACCGGGGTCCTGGTGGGTGAAGCCGTTGTGGTCCTGCTGCCAGACGTTGGAGGAGAGGATATAGTTCAGAGAGGCGATATCCTGCCGCCAGGGCAGCTCATTGCAGGTCTTGAGCCACTTGGCGTGCTGGGCGAACATGGAGTCCACGATGCGGATAAACGCCTCGTAGCTGTTGAAGAAGCCGTGACGGCCGGTAAGGAGGTAGCCCTCCAGCCAGCCCTCGCACATGTGCTCAGAGAGCATGGCGTCCATGACCCGGCCGGAGCGGCCCAGGAACTCGTCGCCCTCCTGGGTCTCGGCGTTCCACACCCGGTCGGTGACCTCAAAGACGGGGGCCAGGCGGTTGGATTTGCTCTCGTCGGGACCGAAGACCCGGAAGTTGGTGGGGTTGTCCCGGATCACGTCCCGGACGTAGGCGCCGAGGACGGTCATATCCTGGGCCTCCACGGCGCCGGGGGCATCCAGCTTCAGCTCGTAGTCCCGGAAGTCGGGGAGCTTCAGGTCCCGGAGAAGCTTTCCGCCGTTGGCGTGGGGGTTGGCGCCCATGCGGCGGTCGCCCTTGGGGGCAAAGTCCCGGAGGGATTCCACCAGCTTGCCGTCGTCGGTGAAGAGCTCCTCTGGCTTATAGCTGCGGAGCCAGTCCTCCAGCAGGCCAAGGTGCTCGGGCTTGCTCATGTCGATGGGCACCTGATGGGCCCGGAAGTTGCCCTCGATGGTCAGGCCGTCCACCACCTTGGGGCCGGTCCAGCCCTTGGGGGTGCGAAGGATGATCATGGGCCAGGTGGGCCGGCTGTCGTCGCCGGTGGTCCGGGCCAGATCCCGGATGCGCTGGATCTCCCGGATGGCCCAGTCCATGGCGGAGGCCATCTTCTGGTGCATCTCCCGGGGCTCCTCCCCTTCCACGAACCGGGGCTCCCAGCCGCAGCCCCGGAAGAAGCTCTCCAGCTCATGCTTGGGGATGCGGGAGAGGATGGTGGGGTTGTGGATCTTGAAGCCGTTCAGGTGGAGGATGGGCAGGACCGCGCCGTCGGTGATGGGATTGAGGAACTTGTTGGTGTGCCAGGCCGTGGCCAGGGGGCCGGTCTCCGCCTCGCCGTCGCCCACCACGCAGGCGGCGATGAGGTCGGGGTTGTCCAGCACCGCGCCGGCGGCGTGGGCCAGGGAGTAGCCCAGCTCGCCGCCCTCATGGATGGAGCCGGGGGTCTCGGGGGCCACATGGCTGGGGATACCGCCGGGGAAGGAGAACTGCTTGAAGAGCTTCTGCAGGCCCTCCAGGTCCTGGCTGATGTTGGGATAGACTTCGCTGTAGACCCCTTCCATATAGGTCTGGGCCACCTGGGCGTTTCCGCCGTGGCCGGGGCCGGAGAGGTAGATCATATCCAGGTCATATTTGACGATGGCCCGGTCCAGGTGGGTGTAGATGAAGTTCTGTCCGGGGACCGTTCCCCAGTGGCCAACGATCTTCTTCTTGATATGATCTGGCTTCAGGGGCTCCTTGAGCAGGGGGTTGTCCAGCAGGTAGAGCTGGCAGGCGGACAGATAGTTGGACGCCCGCCACCAGGCGTCGATCTGCTCCAGCTGCTTGGCGTTCAGGGACGCCCGGCGGGACATTCGGGCCGCGGTCTTGGCAATGGGCTTGGGGGTGCCTTTGGGTCTTCTCGGCATACGCTTTCCTCCTTAATCAACAATCACTGTATTGTTCGATAGAATGGTTCTCATCTTATCTGCCCTGTATTTTATACCATTTCCCCAAAACAATCAACCAAATCCGCAATATAAAATGAAATAATATTATTTCGCAAGGATGCAACCCCTCTGTTGCGCAACAAGACCACGGCCATCCGCAGACAGTCGTGGTCTTATCTTGTCATTTTCTAGGTCTCATTTATTGATTGACCGCCGGGGCGTGCTCCTCCCCCGCCAGTTGCCGGGCGTTGGCCAGCATGAGCTTGATGCGGTTCTCCTGGTTGATCTTGGTGGCGCCGGGGTCATAGTCCACCGCCACGATGTTAGAGTCGGGATAGTCGTCCTTGAGGACCCGGATCATCCCTTTGCCCACGATGTGATTGGGCAGACAGCCGAAGGGCTGGGCGCAGACGATATTGGGGGTGCCGCTGTGGATGAGCTCCAGCATCTCGGCGGTAAGGAGCCAGCCCTCCCCCATCTTCACGCCGTCATTGAGGTAGCCCTTTACCAGCTTGTGGAGGTCGGCAAAGGTGCCGGGGGCCCGGAAGCCCGCTTTTTCCAGGGCTGCGATCATGTCCCCCTGGCACTTTTCCACGTAGCCCATGAAGAACTTGCACAGCGCGTACTTCGCTTTGCTGCCGCCGAACATCTCGATGTCGGAGACCCGGTTGTAGATCTTGAAGATGACGAAATCCGTCAGACCGGGGACCACCGGCTCCGCGCCCTCCTCCAGAAGAAACTGCTCCAGCCGGTTGTTGCCCAGGGAGGAGAACTTGATGTAGATCTCCCCCACCACGCCCACACGGACCTTGGGCTCCCCGGCCACGGGGATGGTCTTGAAATCGGCGCACATCTCGTCCAGGATGGACCGCATCTGGGAGCGGGACATCCCTTTTCCCCTGTCGAATCGGTCCAGGAGCTCGTTGAGCCACCACTCCACCTTGGCGGTGGTGTCCCCGGCGTTGACCTCATAAGGCCGGATCTGGTTGGCCACGTTCATAATAAGGTCGCCGTACATGATGCCGTAAACCAGGCGGCGGATCAGGCCCACCGACCAGTGGAAGCCGGGGTTCTTCTCCAGGCCGAAGGACAGGGAGAGAACGGGGATGTACTCCAGCCCCGCCTTTTTCAGGGCCTTCCGCAGCATATGGATATAGTTGGAGGCCCGGCAGCCGCCGCCGGTCTGGGTGATGAGCAGGGCCACCTTGTGGGGGTCGTAGCCTCCGTTCTGGATGGCGTCGATCATCTGGCCGATGACCAGCAGGGCGGGATAACAGGCGTCGTTGTGGACGTATTTCAGGCCGCTGTCCACCACGTCCCGGCCCTCGTTGTTGAGGATGGCCACGTTGTACCCCGTCCGCTGGAGGAGCTTGGCAAAGAGGCCGAAGTGGACGGGCAGCATCTGGGGGATGAGGATGGTGTATTCCTTGCGCATCTCCTCGGTGAAGAGGAGGCGGCCGGTGCTGTCATATACGAGTTCTGCCATAGGTTACGCTCCCTCCTTGTCCCGGGCGTCCAGGGCGGCCATGAGGCTGCGGATGCGGATCTTCACCGCGCCCAGGTTGGAAATGTCGTCGATCTTTAGCTGGGTATACAGCTCTCCGTTGTCCTCCAGGATGGAGCGGAGCTCGTCGGTGGTGATGGCGTCCACACCGCAGCCGAAGGAGACAAGCTGGATAAAGGCCATGTCGGGCTGGGTGCAGACGTACCGGGCGGCGTTGTACATCCGGGCATGATAGGTCCACTGGTTCAGCACCGTTCGGGGCTGCTTGTCCATGTGGTGGAAGACCGCGTCCTCCGTGACCAGCACAAAGCCGAAGGAGGTGATCAGGTCGTTGATGCCGTGGTTGATCTCCGGGTCCATGTGGTAGGGCCGGCCGGCCACCACCAGGATCTTGCGGCCGTTATCCCTTGCCCACTGGATGTACTCCTCCCCCTTCCGCCGGACCAGGAGGCGGAAGTCGTCGTAGGCGGCATAGGCCGCCCGGATGGCCTTGACGCTCTCCTTTTTGGGGATGCCGAAGGCCTCGGCCAGGAAGGCCGCCCCCTTCTTTTCAAAGTCCTTGGGGCGGTGGATGCCCAGGTTGGGATGGAGGTAGTTGATTTTGTTCAGCGCCGGGATGTTCACCCCCAGCAAATCGGGGTAGTAGGCCACCACGGGGCAGTTATAGTGGTTGTCCGACAGGTGCTCGTCGAAGTTATAGGACATACAGGGATAGAAGATGGTGTCCACCCCCTCCTCCAGCAGGGCGGTCACATGGCCGTGGAGGAGCTTTGCGGGGTAGCAGACCGTGTCCGAGGGAATGGTCATCTGGCCCTTGATGTACAGCCGCCGGGTGGATTCCGGAGAGAGGACCACCTCAAAGTTCAGGGCGGTGAAGAGCTTGAACCAGAAGGGCAGGTTCTCGTACATATTCAGGCCGAAGGGGATGCCGATCTTTCCCCGGGAGCCGTCCCCCTCCCCGGTCCCCTGGAGGGTGCGGAGGTAGTCGTACTTGAACTTCATCAGGTCGGGGATGTCCACCTTCTCCTGACCCAGGGGCCGGGAACAGCGGTTGCCGGAGATAAAACGGCGGCCGCCGTCGAAGCGGTTGACGGTCAGGGAGCAGTGGTTGGTGCACAGCTTGCAGGTGGCGGGCTTGGCGGTGTGGGTGAAGGTCTCCAGGGCCTGGGCGGAGAGCAGGGCGGACCGCTCCAATCCGGCCTCCTTGGCGGCCAGGGCCGCGCCGTAGGCCCCCATCATGCCGGAGATGGTGGGACGGGTGACGTTCCGCCCGATCTCCTGCTCAAAGGAGCGGAGGACGGCGTCGTTGAGGAAGGTCCCGCCCTGGACCACGATGTGCTTGCCCAGGTCGTCGGCGCTGGCGGCCCGGATGACCTTGTAGATGGCGTTTTTCACCACGGAGATGGACAGGCCGGCGGAGATATCCTCTACGGAGGCGCCGTCCTTCTGGGCCTGCTTCACGGAGGAATTCATAAACACCGTGCAGCGGGAGCCCAGGTTGACGGGGTGCTTGGCGAAAAGGCCCATCTTGGAGAAGTCCGCGATGGAATAGCCCAGGGCCTTGGCAAAGGTCTCGATGAAGGAGCCGCAGCCGGAGGAACAGGCCTCGTTGAGGAGGATGGAGTCCACCGCGCCGTTGCGGATCTTGAAGCACTTCATGTCCTGGCCGCCGATGTCGATGATGAAGTCCACGTCGGGGGTGAAATGCCGGGCGGCGTTGAGGTGGGCCACGGTCTCCACCAGGCCGATATCGCAGGAGAAGGCGTTTTTGATGAGGTCCTCACCGTAGCCGGTGACCGCCGCGCCCTTGATGGTCACTCGGTCGCCGCACTTTTCGTAGATGTCCTTTAACTGGGGCAGGACGATGCTTACCGGGTTGCCCTGGTTGGAGTGGTAGAAGTCATATAAAATGTTGCAGTCCGGGTCGATAAGGACCATCTTCGTAGTGGTGGACCCGGCGTCGATGCCCAGGTAGGCGTCGCCGCTGTAGGAGACCAGGTCCACATAGGGGACGCTCATGGAGCCGTGGCGGGCGGCAAATTCGTCGTACTCGCCCTGGCTGGTGAAGAGAGGGGGCATGGTGTCCACGGGCTCGCCGTGGCTGGCGGCGTGCTCCAGAAGGTCCAGAATGGTCTCAAAGGACTGGGTGGCCTGGTCCCCGGTGCAGAGGGCCGCGCCGATGGCGGCGAAGCAGTCCCCGTCCTCGGGGAAGACAGCGTGCGCCTCGTCCAGCTTCAGGGTCTCCACGAACCGCTGGCGGAGGCCCTGGAGGAAGTGGAGGGGGCCACCCAGGAAGACGATCTTCCCGGTGAGCTCCCGGCCCTGGGTGAGGCCGGCCACGGTCTGGTCCACCACCGCCTGGAAGATGGAGGCGGCTACGTCCTCCTTCCGCCCGCCCTGGTTCAGAATGGGCTGAATGTCGCTCTTGGCAAAAACGCCGCAGCGGGAAGCGATGGGATAGATCTTTTCGTGCTTCAGGGACAGGGCGTCCAGCTCGTCCACCGTGACATTGAGAAGGGTGGCCATCTGGTCGATGAACGCCCCGGTGCCACCGGCGCAGGAGCCGTTCATCCGCTCCTCCAGGGTGTTGCCGAAGAAGATGATCTTGGCGTCCTCGCCCCCCAGCTCGATGACCGCGTCCGTGCCGGGGATGAAGGTGCGGACGGCGGCGGCGGTGGCGTAGACCTCCTGGACGAATTCCAGTCCGGCGGCCTTGGCCACACCCAGGCCGGCGGAGCCGGTGATCAGGAGCTGGAGATCCTGTCCTGCCAGCATATCTTTCAGGCCCCGGAGGGTCTCGCAGGCCCGCTCCCGGGCCTTGGAATAATGCCGCTCATAGGAGCGAAATAATAATGTATTTTGTTCATCCAGCACCACGACCTTGACGGTGGTGGAGCCGATGTCGATGCCGATGCGGTAAGACATAGTTTCACCTCAGGGAATGGGGAGACCGCAGAGGTATACTCCCCCATCTTTTTATCCTGACTATTATAGCGTAAGCGCTTTTGAAAAACAACCGTAAACTTTTTGATCTGTGGGGTGCCGTTGCAAATCGCAGTATATATATTCGTATATTCACCCATAATATTCATTTTTGTTCAAATTGTCCCAGAAAAAACAGGGTTTCCTTCGGATGATTATACATTACATTCTTGCTTTTTATGCAAAATGGTGGTATTCTTTTGTCCATCGAGCAAACCCAATCAATTTTTATTGTTTGTTGGAGGTAATATACCATGTCTGAGATCAAGAAAGTCGTCCTCGCCTATTCCGGCGGTCTGGATACATCCATCATCATCCCCTGGCTGAAGGAAAACTACAACAATCCCGAGATCATTGCCGTTTCCGGCAACGTGGGGCAGGCCGACGAGCTGGAGGGTCTGGAGGAAAAGGCCCTGAAGACCGGCGCGTCCAAGCTCATCGTGGCCGACCTGGTGGACGAGATGGTGGACGACGTCATCATCCCCTCCCTGAAGATGGGCGCTTCCTATGAGAAGTACCTGCTGGGCACTGCCTTTGCCCGGCCCATCATCGGCAAGAAGCTGGCTGAGGTGGCCCTGGCTGAGGGTGCCGACGCCATCGCCCACGGCTGCACCGGCAAGGGCAACGACCAGGTCCGGTTTGAGCTGGCCATCAAGCGGTTCGCCCCCGGCATGAAGATCATCGCCCCCTGGCGGGAGTGGGACATCACCAGCCGGGACGAGGAGATCGACTACGCCGAGGCCCACAATGTTCCCCTGAAGATCACCCGGGAGACCAACTACTCCAAGGATAAGAACCTGTGGCACCTGAGCCACGAGGGTCTGGACCTGGAGGACCCCGCCAACGAGCCCGATCTGGACAAGCCCGGCTTCCTGGAAATGGGCGTTTCCCCCTTCCAGGCCCCCGACAAGCCCACCTATCTGACCCTGGACTTCGAGGCCGGCGCGCCTGTTGCCCTCAACGGCGAGAAGATGAAGGCCTCTAAGATCATCGAGGGCCTCAACGAGCTGGGCGGCGCCAACGGCATCGGCATCATCGACATCGTGGAAAACCGGCTGGTCGGCATGAAGGACCGGGGCGTGTATGAGACCCCCGGCGGCACCATCCTCTACTTTGCCCATCAGCAGCTGGAGATGATCACGGTGGACAAGGACACCCTGCACCTGAAGCAGAAGCTGGCTGTGGACTTCGCCGACCTCATCTACAACGGCAAGTGGTTCTCCCCCCTGCGGGAGGCTCTCACCGCCTTCGCCGACGAGGCCAACAAGTACGTCACCGGCACCGTGAAGCTCAAGCTGTACAAGGGCAACATCATCCCCGCCGGCATGACCTCCCCCTACTCCCTGTACTCCGAGAAGCTGGCCACCTTCGATGAGTCCGATTACGACCAGAAGGACGCCGAGGGCTTCATCAACCTGTGGGGTCTGCCCACCACCGTCCAGGCTCTCCGGGAGCTGGGCAAGCTGTAAGCCAGAGCAGCTTTACAATCGAACCATTCGCACGGGCAGGAGCCTTTCCGCTCCTGCTCTTGCGGTTTATACTGAGAAAGGAAATGCGCCTATGAAGCTTTGGGCAGGCCGGTTTCAGAAGGAAACCGACGACAAGGTAAACGACTTCAACTCCTCTATCTCCTTCGATTCCCGGCTGTATAAGCAGGACATCACCGGCTCCATGGCCCACGCCACCATGCTGGGGGAGCAGGGCATCATCGCCAAGGAAGAGGCCGACAAGATCGTGGAGACCCTGAAGGTCCTCCTGGACGAGATCGAGGAAGGCAAGGTGGAGTTCACCAAGGACAGCGAGGACATCCACATGAACATGGAGGTCCTGCTCACCGAGCGCATCGGAGCCACCGGCAAGCGGCTCCACACCGCCCGGAGCCGGAACGACCAGGTGGCCCTGGACTTCCGGCTGTTCGTCAAGGAGGAGATCCCCGTCATCATCGGGATGCTCCTGGAGCTGGAAAAGGCCCTCATCCGGCAGGCCGAGGGGAATCTGGACGCCATCATGCCGGGGTACACCCACCTCCAGAGGGCCCAGCCCATCACCTTCGCCCACGCCATGATGGCCTACGCCAATATGTTCCGCCGGGACGTCACCCGGTTTGAGGACTGCCGGGCCCGGCTGGACGAATCCCCCCTGGGCTCCGGGGCCCTGGCCACCTCCACCCACCCTGTGGACCGGTTCCGCACGGCGGAGCTCCTGGGCTTCGCCAAACCCATGGACAACTCCCTGGACGGGGTCTCCGACCGGGATTTTGCCATCGAGTTCCTCTCCGCCTGCTCCATCCTCATGATGCACCTGTCCCGGTTCTCCGAGGAGCTCATCCTCTGGTGCAGTTGGGAATTCAAGTTCATCGAGCTGGACGACGCCTACGCCACCGGCTCCTCCATCATGCCCCAGAAGAAGAACCCCGACGTGGCCGAGCTGGTCCGGGGCAAGACCGGGCGGGTGTACGGCTCCCTCATCACCCTGCTGACTGTGATGAAGGGCATCCCCCTGGCCTACAACAAGGATATGCAGGAGGACAAGGAGCCCGTCTTCGACGCCATCGACACCGTGGAGCTCTGCCTGCCGGTGTTCTCCGCCATGATCGACACCCTGACCGTCAACCGGGCCAACATGAGAAACGCCGCCAACGGGGGCTTTATCAGCGCCACCGACTGCGCCGACTATCTGGCCAAGAAGGGCATGCCCTTCCGGGAGGCCTACGGCATCGTGGGCAAGCTGGTGGGCCACTGCGTGGACACCGGCCACTCCCTGGAGACGCTGCCCCTGGAAGAGTATAAAAAAGTGTCCCCTTACTTTGAGGAGGACGTGTACGACGCCCTGTCCCTGGAGACCTGCGTGGGCGGCCGGAAGGTCTACGGCGGCCCCGCCCCTGAGGCGGTCCAGATCCAGATCGACAACCTCAAAACCTTCCTTAAGGAGCGTGAGGCCAAGTGAAACCTGTCGTTTTCATCGACGGAAAGGAAGGCACCACCGGCCTGCAGATCTACGACCGGCTCACCCCCCGGGAGGACATCGAGCTGCTGCTGATCGACGATGAAAAGCGGAAGGACCCGGCGGAGCGGAAGAAATGCCTCAACGCCGCCGACCTGGTCTTTCTCTGTCTGCCTGACGACGCGGCCCGGGAAGCGGTGGCCATGATCGAGAACCCCAATACCCGGGTCATCGACGCCTCCACCGCCCACCGCACTGCCCCCGGCTGGGACTACGGGTTCCCGGAGCTCTCCAAAGGCCACCGGGAGGCCATCGTGAAGTCCAAACGGGTGGCCAATCCCGGGTGCCACGCCTCGGGGTTCATCTCCTGCGTCTATCCCCTGGTGCAGCTTGGGCTGATCTATCCCGACCAGGCCCTCCACTGCTATTCCCTCACCGGCTACTCCGGCGGCGGGAAGAAGCTCATCGCCGAGTATCAGGACCCCCATCGGGACCCCCGCCATGCCTCCGCCCGGATCTACGGCACCAACCTCCAGCACAAGCATCTGCCGGAGATGGTACACGTCTGCGGACTGGAGCGGCCCCCGGTGTTCTCCCCTATCCTGGGGGACTATATCCAGGGCATGGCCACCACGGTGATGCTCCGGAACGACACCCTGCCCGGGGCTCCCACCGCCTACAACATCTACAATATCCTGGACGCCTATTATGAGGGCCAGACCTTCGTGTCGGTGGCCCCCTTCGGCGGGGACGAGCCCGTCATTTACTCCGACACCCTGGTGGGCACCAATCAGCTACGGCTGATCGTGTGCGGCCACGATGAACAGACCACCATCACCGCTCTCTTCGACAACCTGGGCAAGGGCGCGTCCGGAGCCGCGGTACAGAACATGAATCTCATGCTGGGCTTTGACGAGACCGCCGGTCTGCTGTGAGCCCTTACCCCATAAAGGAGGAAACCACCATGACTACCATCACCGGGGGCGTCACCGCTCCCAAGGGCTTCCGTGCCGCAGGACTCCACTGCGGCGTCAAGGACAACTTCACCGCCCCCCAGCCGGAGAAAAAGGACCTGGCTATGGTCCTCTCCTCCGTGCCCTGTGCCGCCGCGGGCACCTACACCCGCAACGTGGTCAAGGCCGACCCGGTGCTGCTGACCATGGAGCACCTGGCCGACGGGAAGGCCCAGGGGGTCATCCTGGACAGCGGCAACGCCAACGCCTGCGCCCCCAAGGGCATGGAAAACGCCAAGCGGATGGCGGACGCCGCCGCCAAGGCCACCGGGCTCCAGCCCAAGGACTTCGCCGTGTGCTCCACGGGCATCATCGGTGTGGAGATCAACATTGAGGCCATTGAGAAGGGCATCCCTCCCCTGGCGGCCGCGCTGTCTGACAGTGCCCAGAGCTCCGAAGACGCGGCCCTGGCCATCATGACCACGGACACCAGAAAAAAGGAAATTGCCGTCACTGCTGAGATCGGCGGCAAGGTCGTCACACTGGGGGCCATCGCCAAGGGTTCGGGCATGATCCACCCCAACATGGGCACCATGCTGTGCGTGGTCACCACCGACTGCGCCATCGACGCCGCCCTGCTCCAGACCATGCTCCGGGAGGTGGTGTCCAAGACCTTCAACCGGGTAACGGTGGACGGGGACACCTCCACCAACGATACCTGCGTGGTCCTGGCCAACGGCCTGGCGGAAAACGAGCCCATCACCGGTCCCGGCCCGGACTATGACATCTTTTACGAGGCCCTTCGGGCCGTATTGGAATACGAGGCCAAGATGATCGCCGGAGACGGCGAGGGCGCCGGCCGGCTGGTGACCTGCACCGTCCGGGGCGCCGCCAGCGAGGACAAGGCGGAGGTCATGGCCAAGGCCGTGGTCCGCTCCCCCCTGGTGAAATGCGCCATGTTCGGGGCGGACGCCAACTGGGGCCGTGTGCTGTGCGCCATTGGCTACTCCGGGGCGGACTTCGACCCCGCCGACGTGGAGGTCCGGTTCCAGTCTGACGCCGGGGAGCTGCTGGTGTGCGAAAACGGCCAGGGCGTGGTCTTTGACGAGGATGTGGCTCTGAAGGTCCTCTCCGCCAAGGAGATCGTCATCCTGGTTACCCTCCACGAGGGGGACGCCTCCTGCTCCTGCTGGGGCTGTGACCTAACCTATGATTACGTGAAGATCAACGGTGACTACCGTTCCTGAGGGAGGGGCCCCAATGGACATGAACAACTATATGGAGCGCTCCACCGTTCTGGTGGAGGCCCTCCCCTATATCCAGAAATACTACGGCAAGACGGTGGTCATCAAGTACGGCGGCAACGCCATGATCTCCGAGGATCTGCGCCGGGCGGTCATCAGTGATATCATCCTGCTGAACCTGGTGGGCGTCCGGGTGGTGGTGGTCCACGGCGGCGGGCCGGAGATCGGCGCCATGCTGGGAAAGATCGGCAAGCAGTCCCGGTTCGTGGACGGCCTGCGGTATACCGATGAGGAGACCATGGATATCGTCCAGCAGGTCCTCTGCGGCAAGGTCAACAAGAACCTGGTATCCATCATCAACAACCTGGGCGGCAAGGCCATCGGCCTGTGCGGCCTGGACGGGGCCCTCTTCCAGGCAAAGAAGCTGGATGAGAAGTACGGCCTGGTGGGCAAGATCGTCAAGGTCTCTCCCCAGGTGGTGGAGGACGTGCTGGGCGCGGGCTACATCCCGGTGATCTCCACCGTGGCCCTGGGCATCGACAACGACACCGCCTATAACATCAACGCCGACACCGCCGCGGCGGAGCTGGCCATCTCCCTGGGAGCGGAAAAACTCATCCTCCTGACCGACGTCCGGGGCGTGCTCCGGGACCCAAAGGACGAGAGCACCCTCATCCCCCAGATTCGTCTCCACGAGGTTCCCGGCCTCATGGCCTCCGGCGTCATTGGCGGCGGTATGATCCCCAAGATCCAGTGCTGCGTGGACGCTGTGGAACAGGGCGTCCGCCGGACCCATATCCTGGACGGCCGCATCCCCCACTCCATCCTGACGGAAATGCTCTCCCACAAGGGCGTGGGCACCATGCTCTGGGAGTAAGCTTTTCAGAACCGCTTCGCTGGGTTCTGAAAAGAGGGATCGCGCGCCACTCGCCGCACGGGCCTATGGCCCGCACACTCCTTCCGCGAGATGAATTTTTTCACTGGCAAAGCCAGCGAAAAAATCATTTGACTCTCTTCCGTTTTCTGCGGAAAGCGGAACTCTGCGAGGCTTATCTTCCATTGTTCATCTTTTCCCTCTCCAAAACCTGAAACGTCCTGAAACTTAAGCAAAGGAGTGTCATCCATGAAAAAAGACCTGTTGAAGCTGCTGGATCTGACCAGCGAAGAGATCCTGAAGATCCTGGACACCGCCGACACCCTGAAGGACCTGCGGAAGCGGGGCATCCAGCACCCCTTCCTGGCGGGAAAGACCCTGGCCATGATCTTTGAGAAGAGCTCCACCCGCACCCGGGTCTCCTTTGAGACCGGCATCTACCAGCTTGGGGGCAACGGCATCTACCTCTCCGACAAGGACAGCCAGATCGGCCGCAGCGAGCCCGTGGAGGACACCGCCCGGGTCCTGTCCCGGTACTGCGACGGCATCATGATCCGCACCTTCGCCCAGGAGGAGGTGGAGACCCTGGCCAAGTACGCCACCATCCCCGTCATCAACGGCCTGACGGACTTCTGCCACCCCTGCCAGGTGCTGGCGGATCTCCAGACCATTCGGGAGCACAAGGGCAAGCTGGAGGGGCTGAAGCTGTGCTATATCGGCGACGGCAACAACATGGCCAACTCCCTCATCGTGGGCGGCCTCAAGTGCGGCATGAAGGTGTCCATCGGCTGCCCCGACGCCTACCGGCCCGATCCCCAGGTGCTGAAATTCGCCGAGGAATACCCCGGGATGCTCCAGGTGACCCCGGACATCCTGGAGGCTGCCAAGGACGCCGACGCCCTGTACACCGACGTGTGGGCCTCCATGGGCCAGGAGGGCGAGGCCACCGAGCGCCGCCAGGTCTTTGCCGGGTATCAGATCAACGCCGAGGTCATGTCCGTGGCCGCCAAGGACGCCATGGTCCTCCACTGCCTGCCCGCCCACCGGGGCGAGGAGATCACCGCGGAGGTCTTTGAGGCCCACGCCGACGAGATCTTTGACGAGGCGGAGAACCGGCTCCACGCCCAGAAGGCGGTCATGTACCTGCTGATGAAGGACTGAGCCTCTCAATTTCATACAGAACACAGCAAGGCGCTGTCTCGGTGTGACCCAATGGTCCGCCAAGGCAGCGCCTTTTCCATTTTGTCTCCGCTTATTCCCGCTCCGCCTGGAGAGACATAGCCCGATCCAGCAGGACCGCTACGTCGGCCCGGGTCAGCACTGCGTCCGGTCCTGCGGCCATGTCCGGAAACCCGGCGGCCGCAAGGCTTGCCACAGACCGGGCGGCCCAGGCGGGAACAGTGTCGTCCCCCTCCCCTGCCGTTTCAGTCACATGGAATAGGCGGCGCACGATCACAGCTCCCTCATAGCTGCGGATGGGGCTGTCCGGAGCGAAAACCGCGCCGGCTTCGGCGCCGTTTCCCAGCACCGCCCCATCCCGCAGGGCGGCGGCCACATACGGCCGGGCCCAGACCGCGATGGTGTCCCCGTCTGCAAAACCTGTGGGCAGGGCGGTCTCGTCCAGTTTCCGTCCCGAAGCCACCATAGCCATGGCAAGAAACTCCTGCCGGGTCACCGGCTGGTCCGGGCGGAAGAAACAGGACGCACCGATCCTGTCTCCCGTAAAGATCTCACGCTCTGCCAGGGCAATGGCAGCCTTGTGGGCCGGATGTCCCTCCATGTCGCTGTAAAAGACCTTGACGGAGGGCTTTGCAATGGTCACCCGCACGGTGGCAGGCTGGGAGGCCCGGCCGTCGGCGTCCTCCGCCACATAGGTGAACGCATCCCTCCCGGTCTTGTTCTCATAGGGAGTATATGTGAAGGTCGCCCCGCCCTCTTCCGGGAAGGTCAGCTCGCCCCGGGCCGGGTGTTTTGTGACCCGGTACGTCACCTCGCCGCCATCGGAAGAGAAGGAGGACAGGCGGCCTTCCACCGCCACGTTTTGGTAGGTGTCCAGGGTCAGGTCCCGGGCGATGGGCTGGTCCCCGCCGCCCAGGCCGGTGTCGCCGTTGTCGAACAGGGCCAGGGCGGGCACGACGCACAGGGCCAGCAGGGCCAGCGTCAAAGCAATCAGGGAACGGATGGGGTGGTGGGCAGTCATGGCACGTCCTCCTCACGGTTTCAGTCTGCGCCCAGTTTTCCCTCGGGGCACAGCTTTATACGCCAGCGCCCGAAGAATACCCACCAGGAGAAAGGAAGCCACCAGCGAGGAGCCGCCATAGCTGAAAAACGGCAGCGTGACCCCCACCACAGGGGCGGCGTAGAGGCACATCCCCACATTCAGAACAGTCTGCACCCCGAAGGACGCCGCCGCGCCCATGGCGACGTCCCGAAGAAAGGGATCGTCGCTCCTCCTGGCCAGGCGAACACAGGTGAAGACCACCGCCCCCAGCAGGGCCAGGATCACCAGACAGCCCGCCAGGCCCAGCTCCTCCCCTGCCGCGGAGAAGATGAAATCCGTGTGCCGGGCGGGCAGGGACGAGGGCGACAGGCTCTGGGTCTGGGTCCCCTGCAAATAGCCCTGGCCGGTGATCTGCCCGGAGCCCAGGGCCAGCAGGCTCCGTCCCTGCTGGAAGCCCTTGCCCAGGGGGTCCAGGTCGTGGTCCAGCACCACCAGGAAGCGCATTCGGACATACTCCGGCAAATGGGGCCAAAGGAGCACACCGGCCCCCAGACCGCCTGAGAGGAGGGCCAGGAGCCACAGGGGGTGGAGCCCGCCGGTCCAGAGCATCCCCGCCCAGACCCCCAGAAAGACCGCTGTCATGCCGATGTCGCCGGAGACCAGGTAGACCAGGCCCGCCGTCCCCAGGCCGTGGAGGGCCAGCAGGAGGACGGAGACGGGGCGGTTCAAGCCTCTGTTCCGCCGTCGGCCCAGTTGGAGGGCCAGAAGGAGAAGAAATCCTACCTTCACCAGCTCCGCCGGCTGCAAATTGAACATCCCGCCGGGGAGGGCCAGCCAGCTCCGGTTGCCTGTGCCATCGTCGTTGCCAAAGGGGATCAGCAGCAGAAGCAGGCCCGCATTGCCCGCCAACAGGAGCCACCAGAACCGGCGGAGAAGGGCGCGAAGGTCCAGGAGCGGGAGAGGCAGGCAGAGCAGGAGGCCCAGGACCAGCGCCGCGCCCTGCTTCCAGACCGTGTTGTGGAGGTCAGGGTCATAGCGAGTGGCGGAGTAGATCAGGGCCAGGCCGAGGAGGGCGGACAGGAGAGAGAGCAAAAGGAGGCGGCGGGCTGTGGTTTCCATGTTCCTCTCCCCTTTCTCCCCGTTTCCCGCAGGTCCGAGGACCCATCCCCTTTAGGATATCCGGAATTGTCGAGAAATTTTGTCAGAGAGGGGTGCATGGCGGGAAAAAATATGGTAGAATATCCGGGAAGAGAATTTGATCTCCGAAAGGAACCACACACATGGAACATTATTCCGCAAGCGAACAAGAGACCGAAGCCTTGGGAGAGGCCCTGGTGAGCCGGCTCTCCCCCGGCGCTGTGGTGGCCTTTACCGGCGACCTGGGGGCGGGAAAAACCGCCTTTGTCCGGGGCATGGCCAGGGGGCTGGGC
Source organism: Oscillospiraceae bacterium (assembly GCA_902781745.1). Classification (GTDB taxonomy): domain Bacteria; phylum Bacillota; class Clostridia; order Oscillospirales; family Oscillospiraceae; genus Evtepia. The sequence goes on along the minus strand of CACZKM010000018.1, from coordinate 3,195 downwards.
ATTACCCAGCGGGTCACCAGCCCTACCTTCACCATCGTCAACGAGTATGAGGGCGGGCGGCTGCCTCTGTTTCATTTCGACCTCTACCGGCTGGGCTCCTCCGACGAGCTTTTCGACATCGGCTGGGAGGACTTTCTCCGCCGGGGCGGCATCTGCGCCGTGGAGTGGAGCGAAAATGTCACCGACGCCCTGGAGCCTGACACTGTGTTCATCGACATCCGCCGGGGGGAGACCCCCGACAGCCGGGTCATCACGATAAAGGGGGTGGCGCTCCCATGAAGATCCTGGCACTGGAATCCTCCGCCACCGCGGCCTCCGTGGCCCTGTGCGAGGACGAGGCCCTGATCGCCCAGTCCTTTCGGGACACCGGCCTGACCCACAGCCAGACCCTCCTGCCCATGACGGAGGAGCTGCTGGCCCACTGCGGCCTGACCGTAGCCGACTTGGACCTCATCGCCGTAGCGGCGGGTCCCGGGTCCTTTACCGGGCTGCGCATCGGCGTGGCCACCGCCAAGGGCCTGGCCTGGGCGGCCCAGCTCCCCTGCGCCGGGTGCTCCACCCTGGAGGCCATGGCCTGGAACCTGGCGGGCCTGGACGGCGAGCTCTGCGCCGCCATGGACGCCCGCCGCCATCAGGTCTACAACGCCCGGTTTCGGGCGGAGAACGGGACCATCACCCGGCTCACGGAGGACCGGGCCATCGCCCTGGAGGATCTTATCGAAGAGCTCCGGGGGACCAAGACCACCCAGATCGTCCTGGGCGACGGCGCCCAGCTCTGCTGCGAGGCCCTCACCGCCGCCGGCATCCCCGCCCGGCTGGCCCCGCCCAATCTCCGGCAGCAGACCGCCTGGGGAGTTGCCCGGCTGGGGCTGGAGCTGGCAAAAGCGGGCAGGACCGTGCCGCCGGAGGAACTGGTTCCCGTCTACCACCGTCTGTCCCAGGCAGAGCGGGAGCGTCTGGCCCGGGAGAAGGCCAAGGCATAACATGGTCGGACAAAGCACAAGCTATGATATAAAGAAAGGGAAAACAATTATGGATAAGGTACACGTATTGGATCATCCCCTGCTCCAGCACAAGCTTTCCATCCTTCGGGACCAGAACACCGGCGTCAAGGACTTCCGGGAGGTGGTCAGCGAGATCGCCACCCTCATGTGCTATGAGGCCACCCGGGACCTTCCCCTCCAGGACGTGGTGGTCCAGACCCCCATCGCCAAGGCGGTGACCAAGCAGATCTCCGGCAAGAAGCTGGCTATCGTCCCCATCCTCCGGGCGGGCCTCGGTATGGTGGACGGCATCCACACCCTCATCCCCTCTGCCAAGGTGGGGCACATCGGCCTCTTCCGGGACCCGGAGACCCTGGAGCCTGTGAAGTATTACTGCAAGATGCCCAACGACATTTCGGAGCGGGAGGTCATCATCCTGGACCCCATGCTGGCCACCGGCGGCTCCGCCTCCGCCGCCATCACCTTCATCAAAGAGTACGGCGTCACCCACATCAAGCTCATGAACATCCTGGCTGCCCCCGAGGGCATTGCCCGGGTACAGAAGGATCATCCCGACGTGGATATCTATGTCGCCGCCGTGGATGAAGGGCTCAACGACCGCTGTTATATCGTCCCCGGCCTTGGCGACGCGGGGGACCGGATCTTCGGCACGAAGTGATCGGTATCACAGCGAGATTTTTTTGAAAAAAAGCGAAAAATTTGCTTGACTTTTCGTAGTCCCTATGCTATTATCAATCTTGCGCTGAGCGAGACAGCAAAGCGCAGGAAACGCGCGAGTGGTGGAATTGGCAGACTCGCTAGATTCAGGTTCTAGTGTGCAATACGCACGTGCGGGTTCAAGTCCCGCCTCGCGCACCATACTTGGACGTCAGCTTGGAGAACAAGCTGGCGTCCACCTTTTTTTGAGAGCGCCCCCGTTAAATCGGGGGTTGCTCTCTTTTTTGCACCAGTTATATTTGACGAATCATAATGGTGAACAGGCTTTTCCGCACCAGAATAATGAGCCTGATTTTGAGGCTATTCATTTTTTCGGCGCGCATGCAGCACATAGGGGACGGCTAATCTTCTTTTGCTTTTTTGCCGTCCCCTTTGCACCGGTTTCTGTACAACTATCTGTTTTGCCAATGAAAAAGCCGCTGACGCACCGTGTAGTAGCACGGATTGTCAGCGGCATAATAATGTACTTAAAGCTGATATGTAGCAGTTTCTCCGGATTTGAGTTGAAACTCAAGTTTTCCACCCGGATGCACCGTTACCTTCTCTACTGTCTTGCGCCAGAGCGCATCGGTATAGTTCGTCCGCTCTTTTCCAGTTGACAAAGTATCTTTCAGTATCGCTTTGTAGATTTAAGCGACAAATAAGCAGCAAACGGGCATTAAGAAACGGCGGAAACCCTTGAAAATCAAGAATTTCCGCCGTTCTGAATAAAATCTGCCGATAGCTTTCAGCTTACGGACCGTCTAAAGTGTGTCCACTGTGTTTCGAGCGAAACGGGAAATCGACTTAGTCAGAATCAGATCAATGCCGCCTGAAAGGGCCATATCAATCATCCCGCAAGAAAACGATGCTGTTGTCGTCAGGATTCGCCCCCCAAAGGATCAGGTCGCTGCCCACATCGTTCTCCTCCGCAGGCGTGAATCGGAAATAGACCGAGGATTGGTCAAGCTCGGAGTTGGCGTAATAGGCATGGGGCTCCCCGGCGGAGGGCACGATGGTCCCTCGATCCTGTTCCACAGGCCGGGAGTCCCCCTCGAACCAAACATGCAGAGACCAGGTGCCATCGTCTTCGATGTAAAGGTAGGCGTCTCCGTCAATGGGCCGTTCCGTCTTCCAGGCCCCGGCCAGGGCGGCCACTTCCTCCGTCCGGTCTCCGTCCGGGGCGGGCGCGCCGGTTGTCACGTCCTGCCGGGCGCTTTCGTCCATCATCCGGGTGAGGATCGCGGCGACCTCGCAGCGCCTAATGTTGGAGTCTGGGTGGAAGGTTCCGGATTTATCGCTGCCGGCAAGGACCCCGGCCCGGTACAGCAGATAGATCTCCGCTGCTTGGGGATGCTGCATGTCCACATCGGGAATCGTCCCGTCGGCAATGTCATTTCTGGCAGAGAGGGCCTCCTCCGGCAGGGCGTTGGCAAAGATCTCTACATAGCCTGCCCGGGTGGCCGGATCGTTCCAAGGATAGTCCTTGGTAAGG
>CACZKM010000017.1 GCA_902781745.1 Oscillospiraceae bacterium | reverse complement strand
TAGGGCTGGATAATATGGACACATCAAATAATCAAAAAAATGAGGTATCAAATTTATGAAGCAAAATCCGTTAAATATGATGCCCAACAACGAGTGGGAGTGATTTCCCAGTGACCGCAAACCCTTGAAAACTCTGGGTTTTTAATGGGGCGAGCCCGCTCGTGGCTACGCTTTGGCAACAGCTTTCTGTAATCTATTGAATAGGAGCTAACTGATTTTGTGCAGGTCAGTTAGCTCCTATTTCCGTTTCTTCCGATCCCCGCATCCCTCTGTCCCTGCATCGCTGCCAGATGAAAGCAGGGTAAAAAAACAGGACGCGCCGTCCGTCCCAAGACAGACAGCGCGCCGAACCCCCAAATTCATCCCAACCTCACGGTCCCTGGAAGAAGCCCACGGTGGGATGGGTCAGGTCATAGCCCACGATGGCCACCAGCACCAGGGTCAGAAAACAGCAGCAGACAAACAGCCGGTGGAGCCACTTGTCCTTGCCGGAGATAATGGTCTGGTAGAGCTCGATGATCTCCCGCCCCGGCCCCTTGCCTTTGGCCGGGACCTTCTCCGGTTCGCTGATTCCCACCAGCTCGTCCAGGGAGCCGTCCATGGCCATGACGATGTCGCACACCGTCTGGAAGCTGGGGTTGTCCGTCTGGCCGGAGAGGATGCGGTTGATGGTCCCCACCGGCACGCCGGACAACTCCGCCAACTGCTGGTTGGTGAGTTTCCGCTTGTCTTTCAGTTCTTTCAACTGTGTAGAGATCATTTTTATCACCTCTGATAACCCCGATGCGCATGGATGAACCGGCTCCGCCGCCGCCGTGCCCACCGATGGGTTTGACGTTTTTTGTCGAATCCCCTAGCATAGACAGCAGAACGACCGGTCTTGCTGTTCTTCCTGAGAACAGTATACCATTTTTTCTTGAACGGTGCAAAGGTTTGTTTTCCAGAAACAAGAAAGCGAGGGGATCCCATTGGAGAAACAGAGAACCAAAGTCCGGTACCAGACCATCTGCACCCGGGCAGATCGGCAGACGGTGGTGTATGGCCTTCAGTGCATGGAGGCCTGCCGGGACACCTGGGTGCCGGTGGACGTCATCGAGGACATCTCCACCGCCCCGGACAACGTGCTGCGCATGGCGGAACGGTTCACCGCCCTGGAGCTCTCCCCCCTTCACTTCCGGGACGCTGTGCTGGACCAGGTGTCCGCGCTGTAGCTAACGGCGGGCGTCCGGTGGGAGGGCAGACAGAAAACGAAAGAATCCCGTGGAGGGCGCAGGCTCTCCACGGGATCGTTCTGTTTCCAGAGACTCAATCCTTCCAGTCGCTCTGGGGGACGAAGGCCTCGCCCCGGAAGTGACGGCGGGTCTCCTTGACTACCTTGGGGGACAGGACCAGAACACCGATCAGGTTGGGGATGGCCATGAGGCCGTTGAGGGTGTCGGCGATGTCCCAGGCCAGGGCCAGGTCCATGGTGGCGCCCACAAAGACCACCACCACAAAGATGGCGTAATAGGGCTTGATGCTCTTGGTGCCCAGGACGAACTCGCAGCAGCGGGCGCCGTACAGGGACCAGCCCAGCACCGTGGAGAAGGCGAACAGGCCGATGCCGATGGCGATGATCAGCGCCCCGCCCTTCACGCCGAAGACGGTGCCCAGGGCCTGGGCGTTGACGTTGGTGGTGGCGGCGGCCTTGTTGCCGTAGTCCAGCAGCTCCATCCCGGTGCCCTTCATGGCGCACAGGACGGTGAGGCCCGACAGGGAGCAGATGACGATGGTGTCCATGAACACCTCAAAGATGCCGTAGAGGCCCTGCTTCACCGGGTCGGTCTCGGAGGTGGTGGCGTGGGCGATGGGAGCGGAACCGAGGCCGGCCTCGTTGGAGAACACGCCCCGCTTGACGCCCCAGGTGACCACCAGGAACATGGAGCCCACCACGCCGCCGGTGACCCCCGCAGGGGAGAAGGCCCCGGCGAAGATGTCATGGAAGACAGCGGGCAGGGTGCCGATGTACCGGAAGACCACGATGAGACATGCCACGATATAGATCACGGCCATGAAGGGGACCAGCTTTTCGGTGACCGCCCCCAGGCGCTTGATGCCGCCGAAGATAACGATGGCCACCAGCACCGCCAGGATGATGCCAAGCACCAGATTGACGGTGGACTGGCCGGTGAACTCGGGGTTGAAGGCCACGATGACGGTGTTGATGGAGCTGACGATGTTGCCCACCTGCACCGCGTTGCCGATGCCGAAGGCGGCCAGGGCGGCGAAGATGGAGAAGATGACCGCCAGCCACTTCCAGTTCTTGCCCATGCCGTTCTTGATGTAGTACATGGGGCCGCCCACCCAGTCGCCCACCGCGTTTCTCTCACGGTACTTGACGGCCAGCATGACCTCCGCGTACTTGGTGCACATGCCGATGAGGGCGGTGACCCACAGCCAGAAGAGGGAGCCCGCGCCGCCCAGCACCAGGGCGGTGGTGATGCCGGCGATGTTGCCGGTGCCCACCGTGGAGGCCAGGGCGGTGGACATGGCCTGGAAGGGGGGCATCTCCCCCTCGCCGGCCTCCACCTTGGTGAAGATCTTGCCGCCGGTGTTCTTCATGGCGTAGCCGAATTTCCGGAACTGGAGGCCCGCGGTCATGCAGGTGAGGACGATGCCCGCGCCCACCAGCAGGATCAGCATGGGAAGTCCCCACACCACGCCGTTGATCGCACCATTGATACTGGCAATGGTTTCCATAATGATCTCTCCTTTATCTTGGAATACCAAAAGGATGGTTCAGATATGAGAAACGCGGACGGGTTTGCGGGCAAGGGGCGCCGGCAAATCGTCCGCATGTTCTCATGAGAGAATTTGAGAGACTCAAAAGAGAGTCGTTCTCACAAAGTCAGCGTGAATCAGCCACCCATCTTGGAGCCGAACACGCCCTCCTCCAGCTCAGCCTCAGACAGGCCCTTGCGCTGACCGCCGGAGACCAGGTACAGGACGATGCCGATGACCAGCCAGATAATAAGCATCCGGATCGCCAGCGCGCCGCCGAAGAAGGGGCTCGCGGGGATGAAGGACATGATGAACACGATGGTGGTGACGATAGCCGCGAAGCAGGCCATGGCCATACCGCCGGGCATCTTGTAGGGACGATCCATCTCGGGATGCTTTTTCCGCAGCACAACGGCGGACCAGGAGGTGATGCCCCAGGACAGGATGAAGGCCAGAGCGGAGAAGCAGGTGATGGTGTCGATGAGGTTGGCGCCCAGCAGGGGACCGATCAGGGACAGGATCAGGCAGACGATCTGACCGCGAACGGCGACGCCGTTATGATTCTGATAGGCAAAAGCCTTGGGGATCAGACGGCCGCGGCCCATGGACATCATCAGGTTGGCGGAAGCGGTGAAGAAGCCGTTCCAGGTGGTGAACAGGCCGGCCACAGCGCCGATGGTGATGATCCAGTACAGGACCGCTCCGGCCGCTCCGGGATAAAGGCTCATGAACATGGTGGAGGCGGCAGGACAGTTCATGAACACAAAGTCCTGCCAGGGCCAGGCGTAACCGAAGCAGAAGAGCAGCACGGTGTAGAAGATGCAGGCCAGAGTGACGGACAGGACCACGGTCTTGCCCACGGTCTTCACATCGCCGCCGGCGTCCTCAACGCCCTGGGGAATGGTCTCGAAGCCGGCCAGGAAGTAGGCGGCCTGGACCACGATGGCGAAGCAGCCGCCGAACATGGAGTGGTGAGAGACCTCACGCAGGCCGGGGCCATAGATGTCGGGGTTGGAGACGTCATAGAGGGGCTGCCAGTTGCCGGCGTTGCCGCCGACGAGACCGGCGATGGCGCCCAGAATACCTGCGCCCACCAGAACGAAGCAGAGGATCTTCTGCACGAAGGCGGCGGCGGCCAGGCCCTTCATGTTCAGGGCGAAGAGCAGGAAGGAGAAGATGGTGCCGATGACGACCACGATCAGGTAGATGTCGTAGTCCATGACGTTGTACAGGATGGGGCCGGTCTTGATGCCGGGGATCAGGTAGCCAAGCACGTCGGTGATCTGGATGGCTTCCCAGGGGATGATGGCGATCATGCCGCCCAGGGAGGCCCAGCCGGAGAGCATAGCGACCTTCTCATTGAAGGCCTTGAAGGCGAAAGCCATGCCGCCGCCGGCGACGGGGAGCATGGGGACCAGTTCCGCATAGCACAGGCCGATGGGGACCATCATGATCAGAACCAGCAGGTAGCCGATACCGGCGGGCACAGGGCCGCCGCAGGAGGCCATCCAGCCGTTGATGGACACGGCCCAGCCGACGCCGACGATGGCGCCGAAGCCGATGCAGAAGAAGTCAAGCTCCCCCTGATCCCAAGCCCGGAGAGCTTCGACCCGGACAGCGCCCTCTGGCGCCTGTACCAAAACCCGGCCCACGTTTTTCTGCCCGACTCCACCCCGCCGGACCCCGTTTTCGCGGCGGCCCTGGCGGAAAAAGGTTTGGGTGTGGCCCTGCTACGCGGGCTGCTGCTGGAGGAGATGCCCCTGGGAGATACGGTGCGGGTCCTGCCCCTGACCGACAGTCTCCACCGGACCCTCACCCTCCTGGCCCCCCCGAAGGCCCACCGCTCCGCTATGGTCAGCGGGTTTATCGACCTGGCAGAGCGGTTTGTGAAAGAGTCAAACGAGTGAAGACAGAAAGCAGCCAGAGGCCTGTCGCAGATGGTTCTATTCTGCGGCAGGCCCTTTCATACCGCGACGACCTCCCCAACCGGCTTTTTCTATGGTATAATGCCCACAAACGACACCAGACAAAGGGAGGAAACAGGTATGATCTACCTCATTCGTCACGGAGAGACGGAACGAAACAAGGCGCAGCTCCTTCAGGGCAGAAGCGACGTCCCCCTGAACGAGACCGGCGTCCAGCAGGCCCGGGAGGCCGCGCGATTTCTGGCGGACCGGGGGATCGTGTTTGACCGGGTGTTTTCCAGCCCCCTCATCCGGGCAATCGACACGGCAAAGCTCGTTGCGCCGGTCCTGGATGACCGTCTGCTGGAGATGGACTACGGCCCCTATGAGGGCACGGACCTGCGGAATCCCCCGCCGGAGATCGTCACCTTCTTCCGGGACTTTGTCCGCAACCCGGCCCCGGCGGGGATGGAGCCCCTTTCCGCCGTGACAGCCCGGATGGGAGCCTTTCTGGAGGAGATCCGGGACCTGCCCGGAAACATCCTGCTCTCCACCCACGCCATCGCCATGAAGGGCGGGCTGGAATACCTGACGCCGGACTCCCACGGGCGCTATTGGTCCAGGTTTGTGGGCAACTGCGCCATCTACGCCGTGGACAATGCCGGCGGCGGGTTTGGGCTGCCGGTGGAGGTGAAAAACTGACGGGCCTGCGGGGTACAGAAGCAGCCACCCGTAGAAGGGGCCGCCCGGACGGGACAAAATGCCGCTTAATAAAAATTTAACGCCCAAAGTATTGACACCATGTCAGAACCGTCGTATAATCAAGACGCTGACATGGTGTCAGTATATTTTCGACCCAAACCAAACCACCATCCAGAGAGGTGAACCGCTATGCCGAAGGGCTCCCCGGAACTGGCCAACGCCCGGAAGGAGGAGATCATCGCCGCCTGCGAGACGCTGTACCAGACCATGGGCTTCAAGGAGATCACCATGAAAGAGATCGCCGACTATACCTCCTTCTCCCGGCCCTCCATCTACAACTATTTTGAGACCAAAGAGGAGATCTTCCTTGCCCTGCTCCAAAAGGAGTATGAGCGGTGGATCGAGGACTTAGAGGAGGTCATCTCCTCCCGCAACGCCATGACCCGGGACGAGATCGCCGGGGCCCTGGCCCGGACCTTGGAGCGGCGGGAACAGCTCCTCAAGCTCATGAGCATGAACCACTACGACATGGAGGCCAACAGCCGCATGGAGCGGCTCACCGAGTTCAAAAAGGCCTACGGCCGCTCCCTCCAGGCGGTGGACGGGCTGCTGCGGACCTTTGCCCCGGACCTGTCCGCCCAGGACCGGGAAGAGTTCCTGTACGCCTTCTTCCCCTTTATCTACGGCATCTACCCCTACGCTGTGGTGACGGACAAGCAGCGGGAGGCCATGGACCGGGCGGAAACGGGCTATGTCTACCATTCGATCTATGAGCTGGCCTTCCGGTGCGCCAAAAAGCTGCTGGAGAAGGCGCTGTGATGTTTGGAATCTGTCTTTGAGGAGGATCATCATGCAATACACGAAACTGGGCAACTCCGACCTGACCGTCTCCCGGATCTGCATGGGCTGCATGGGCTTCGGAGACGCGAAAAACGGCCAGCACAGCTGGACCATCGACGAAGCCCACAGCCGGGAGATCATCCGGCGGGGCTGTGCGCCGAGGACAACATCGCCATGACCCCCTACAGCGCCCTGGCCAGCGGACGGCTCTCCCGGAAGCCCGGGGAGACCTCCCCCCGGCTGGAGCAGGACGCCTACGCGAAATTCAAGTACGACGCCACCCGGGACCAGGACGAGGTCATCATCCGGCGGGTGGCGGAGCTGGCGGAAAAGCGGGGGGGCACCATGACGGAGATCTCCCTGGCCTGGCTGCTGACTAAGACCACCTCCCCCGTGGTGGGGACCACCAAGCTCCACCACATCGAGGGGGCGGCAAAGGCCGTGGACCTGCACCTGACCGACGAGGAGATCGCCTATCTGGAAGAACCCTATGCGCCCCACCCCCTGGCGGGGGTCATGGCCCAGAACAAGGCCGCAAACGCCAAGGAAAAGCACGTCTGGTCCACCGGGAGCCAGAAAACTTTATGGTACTTTATGAGCAAGGAGGCTTTTATCATGCAAAACAATCTTCCGAAAATCGCTCTGGGCGCCTGGGCCTGGGGCAACGACGGCACCTTCGGCGGCGAGATGACCGCCGACACCCTCCGGGGCTGGATCGACTGAATATGTAACGATCCCCACGAAAAAAGCCGGGACAGGCGATGCCTGTCCCGGCTGCCGCTTATCGGGCGGCAAAAGAAGACTGGTAGGATCTGTCTGCTTATTTCTCCGGATAGAACCCGGTGGCGTCCTCATCCAGGTTGATGAAGATGTTCTTCTGCTGGGTGTAGGCGTCCAGGATGCTCAGGTCGGTCTCCCGGCCGATGCCGGACTGCTTGTAGCCGCCAAAGGGCGCGCCCGCCGGGATCTGGTTGTAGGTGTTGACCCACATACGGCCGGTCTCGATGGCCCGGGACACCCGGATGGCCTTGCTGATATCCGTGGTCCAGACTGCGCCGCCCAGGCCGTAGACGGAGTCGTTGGCCATGGCGATGACCTCATCCTCGGTCTTGAACTTGATGACCACGGCCACGGGCCCGAAGATCTCCTCCTGGGCCACCCGCATATCGTTGGTGACGTTGGTGATCAGGGTGGGCTTCATGAAGCAGCCCTTGGCGTTGGGACCCTCGGTGAACCGCTCGCCGCCGCAGGCGATGGTGGCGCCCTCGGCCTTGGCGATGTCGATGTAGTTGAGGATCTTCTTCATCTGGGTCTCGTCCACCTGGGCGCCCATCTGGGTGTCCATGCTCATGGGGTCGCCCACGTTGACGGAGTTGAAGGCCTTGACAGCAGCCTCCACGAACTTATCGTAGATGCCCTCCTGGACGAAGACCCGGGAGCCGGCGCAGCAGACCTGGCCCTGGTTGAACAGGATGCCGATCTGGAGGCCGTCGATGGCCTGCTCGAAGCGGCAGTCGTCAAAGTAGATGTTGGCGCTTTTGCCGCCCAGCTCCAGGGTGGCAGGGATGAGCTTATCGGCAGCGGCCTTGGCCACGTCCAGGCCGATCTCGGTGGAGCCGGTGAAGGCCAGCTTCCGGAAGCCGGGGTGATCCAGCATATACTGGCCGGCCCGGGAGCCGCCGCCGGTGACCACGTTCAGCACGCCCGCGGGCAGCAGGTCGCCGATGAGCTCCACCAGCCGAAGCACGCTCAGGGAGGTGGTGGAGGAGGGCTTGAAGACGATGCAGTTGCCGGCGGCCAGGGCGGGAGCCAGCTTCCAGGCGGCCATCAGGAAGGGGAAGTTCCAGGGCACGATCTGCCCCACCACGCCGATGGGCTCCCGGAGGACGATGCTCAGGCTGTCGCCCTTAAAGCCCATGGTGTTGAGCATGGTGGCGGAGCCTCTCTGGGTGAGGACGGCCCCGGCGAAGTACCGGAAGTGCTCATAGGACCAGGGGATGTCCACGATGGAGGTCTCCCGGATGGGCTTGCCGTTGTCCATGGACTCGATGGTTGCCAGCTCCTCGGCGTTTTCCTCGATGACGTCGGCGATCTTGTTGAGCAGAGCGGCCCGGTCGTTGGCGGTCCAGTCTCTCCAGGCGGGGAAGGCGGCCCAGGCGGCCTTCACGGCGGCGTCTACGTCGTCCTTGGTGGCCTGTGCGCACTCGGCCAGCTTTTCGCCGGTGGCGGGGTTGGTGGTGACGAAGGTCTTGCCGTCGGAGGCGGGAACCCACTGCCCGTTGATGTAAAGGTCATACTTTTCTTTCAACTGTACTTTCATGATTTTACCCCTTTCAATAAATGGGCGGGGCCGGGTCGCTGCTCGGTCTCGCGAGGATGATGGTTCGCGACACAAAATTGCTGCCTGGTTTAGAAAATTTCCTAACAGCTTTAGAAACTTTTGCTTCTTCTCTTACCATAGCACTTTAGCGAGGTGGAGTCAAGAGGAAAAGCGAAATTCTTTTTTATGGAACTTTCAAAAATCCTCTGTATTCTTCCATTTTTAACGAAAAAATCCGGAGCGGCTGCCACATTGCCGCTCCGGACTTTCATTTTTGCACGGAATACTCGTTCACCTCTGCCCATAAGGGTCCTTCATCCACTGCTTCACAGCCTCCCGGGCATTGGGGCGGAAGAGAGGGCAGCCCTTCTCCGGGGCGCAGAGGTCCTCCGTCACCGGGGTCTTCCGGTGGTCAAGCTCGATGGCGCAGCAGGTCCCGCCGGCCAGGGCGCAGCGGGGATGGTTCGGGCATTGGTACTGATAGCAGACGTAGTTCTTCTCCATGGGGTTCCGCCTCCTTGGGTTTGTGGTCTCTTTACGCCTCTCCCCCGCTTTCCGGACAAAACCGGCGGCCGGGGGCGGCTCACCCAAACAGCTCCGCCCCCAGGGCGAAGGCCTTTTTCCGCTCCTGGGGGAAGACGGTCTCCCGGCGGGCCTGCTTGGCTGCGGGGTCGAACAGGGTCCAGGGCCAGTCCGTTTTGGAATACTCCCGCAGTTGGAGGGTGTCCCCGCTGACAAAATACCGGGTGGGGCCCACAAAGCGGTCCAGGGTCTGGCGGTAGTTCTCCATGAGACCCAGGAAGGCGGTGTCCGGCGCGTTGCTGGTCATGATGAGCAGCACGGGGATGGGCCGGGGGTTGCAGCAGGGGTTCTCCAGGTTGTAGGTCAGGTACTGGAAGATCAGCCGCTCGTACAGGGCCCGGAAGGACGCCGTCATCTCACTGAGATAGTTGGGGGAGGCCAGGATCAGCCCGTCGGCCTGACGGATGGCGTCCAGCACGGGGGTCAGGCCGTCCCGACAGATGCAGTGGCCCTTGTGCTTCTCCTTCTTGCAGCCGAAGCAGGAGATGCACCCGGTGTACTTCTCCAGGCGAAACAGGTCGAACCGCTGGATCTCAGCGCCGGCGGACGCCGCGCCGGCGGCGGCTTCTGACAGAATGGTGTCGGTGTTCCAGCCCTTCCGGGGGCCGGCATTGACGGCAACGATGGTCTTTCCCATGGTGATCTCCTCCATCCGGCTTTTCCGCGCCTGTCAGGCGCGATTCGGTTTTCTCCTATTTTATACCGGTTCTGTGTCTTTTGCAATCCCTTCCCGGCGCTCCTTTCCCCGCACAAAACCGGCCCGCCCCGCATTGACAGGGGGTTCCCCGTCGGATATAATAGGCCTCGACTGCGCCGGGGCCTATGCCTCCGGCGGGAGAACACAACGCCGTCGGGCCCTGGATGGTCCCGCCGGAGCGAGAGAGGATCGCCATGGAAATCGTATCGCTGATCGGCATCTTTGTGGGGCTGGCCCTGCTGATGCTCCTGGCCTACCGGGGCCACTCCATCGTCTGGATCGCCCCCTTCTGCGCCCTGATCGTGGCCATATTCGCCCTGGGGGCCGGCCTGGGCGAGGGGCGAAGCCTGCTGACCACCTACACCGTGGACTACATGAGCGGGGCCGGGAACTACTTCATCACCTGGTTCCCCGCCTTTTTCCTGGGGGCCATCTACGGGAAGATCATGGATGTCACCGGCTCCGCCCGGTCCCTGGCGGACGCCATCGTAAAGCTCATCGGCACCCGGTTCGCCGTGGCCGCCGTCATCCTCCCCGCCCTGGCCCTGACCTATGGGGGGATCTCCGTGTTTGTGGTGGTCTTCGTGGTCTATCCCATGGGCTACGCCATCTATCGGGCGGCGGACATCCCCCGGACCCTGCTGCCCGGGGCCATCGCCTTCGGGGCCTTCGGTCCCTCCATGACCACCATCCCCGGCACCCCCCAGATCCAGAACCTCATCCCCATGGAGTACTTCGGCACCACCGAGACCGCCGCCCCCATGATGAGCCTGGCGGCCCTCCTGCTCATTGCCCTCCCCGGCTATCTCTATCTGGAGAGCCGGGCACGGAAGGCCCGGCGGGAGGGGCGGCGCTTCGTGGAGGACCCCCAGTTCGAGGAGGTCACCCGGGAAGGGGCGCCCCTTCCCTCCTGGCACTGGATCACCGGGGTCATCCCGCCGGTGGTGGTCTTTGTGGTCCTGAACCTTCTCCAGTGGGGCATCGTGGTGGCCCTGCTGCTGGCCATCCTCACCTGCTGCCTGCTGAACTTCCCCCAGCGGCGGAGCATCCTCCCGGCGGTGAGCAGCGGGGCCAACGGCTCCCTCACCGCCATCATGAACACCTCCTGCGCCGTGGGCTTCGGGTCGGTGGTGAAGATCGTCCCCGGCTTTGCCCTGCTGACCCAGCTTCTGGTGGGCAGCGGGTCCTCCCCCCTGAGCCTGCTGGTCTCCGAGGCGGCGGCGGTGAACGTGCTGGCCGGCGCCACCGGGTCGGCCTCCGGGGGCCTGTCCATCGCCCTGGACGCCCTGGGCAGCCAATACCTGGCCATGGCCAACGCCATCGGCCTGGACCCGGCCTACCTCCACCGGATCGCCTCCATCTCCGCCGGAGGGCTGGACTCCCTCCCTCACAACGGCGGCATCCTCACCGTGCTGGCCTTCTCCCACTGCACCCATAAGGAGTCCTACCGGGACATTCTCATCTCCCTGACCCTGATCCCCGCTGCGGGCTCCATGCTCATCGCCGTGATCTGGGGCCTTCTGCTGTGATACTAGTCTCAATCAAAAAGCTTGAAAAGCTTTTTCTAGCGCCGAAGGCGCGTTTGAGACTGCATGATAAGTGAGACTCGAAATCTGTGATTTCGTAAGTCGAACTTATGCACAGCTGACGGCATGACGCGTTTGCGCGGCATGCGCGTGCGTAGCACGCGGATTCCCAAATGAATGCTTTTCATTTGGGAATAGTATGAGAGACTGTCCCCCGTCAATCGGACAAATGCTATATCGTAAGAAAGGATCCCCGCAGGCCCGTTCTCTTGGGTCTGCGGGGATCCTTTTGTTGAGAAAAAGAGAAAAGAGAGAGAAAAAGAGGAAAATGAAAAAGAAGAAGGTTTTTATGAAGAAACTTGCCGTTGGACAAGGGGTTTTCGTTCTTTCTGGGATAACAATACGGCAGGATCCTTGAATGAATCTTGAAGGCGGCAAAGTTTTTTCCTGGTTCCGAAACTCCTCTCTCCCCCGCCGTTACAGGCTCTCCCGAAGGACCTGGAGGATGTCCTCCCGGCTCAGGACTTTATAGCCCCCGTCCAGATGGATGGTGGCGTCGGCGATGCCCTCCAGCATCTCCTCGGTGGCCCCCAGCTCGCCGATGGTCAGGGCCAGGCCCAGCTCCTTCATCCAGTCCTCCATGGCGGCCAGGCCGGCGGCGGCCAGCTCCTCCTGGGACTTCCCGGCGGGGTCGATCCCCCAGACCTCCTTGGCGAACCGGGCGAACCGGGGCAGGCCGTGGGGGCAAATCATCCTATAGTAGGGCAGGGAGACCGCCGACAGGGTCATGCCGTGGGTGGCGTCGGTAAAGCCACCCACCGCCTGGCCCAGCATGTGGACCATCCAGTCGGTGGATTTTCCGCAGGCGATGAGGGTGTTCAGGGCCCAGGTGGCCGCCCACATGATGTTGGACCGGGCCTCGTAGTCCTGGGGATTCTGGATGGCGATGCGGCTGCTGTGGACCACCGATTTCATCAGGGCCTCGGCCAGATAGTCGCTGGTGCTGTCGTCCTCCCCGGAGAAATACTGCTCGCAGATGTGGTTGAAGATGTCGTAAATCCCCGCCGCCATCTGGTACTTGGGCAGAGAGAAGGTGAAGGTGGGGTCCAGGACGGAGAACCTGGGCATGACCCCGTCTCCGAAAACGTGGCCGATCTTCAGCTTGGTCCCGGGGTCGGTGATCACCGCCCCGGCGTTCATCTCGGAGCCAGTGCCCGCCATGGTCAGCACGCAGCCCACGGGGACGATGGGGCAGTCGGGCTCCTCAAAGCGGAGGTAATACTTCTCCCAGGGGTCCTCGTCGCAGTGGACGGACACCGACACCGCCTTGGCGTAGTCACAGCAGGAGCCGCCGCCCACCGCCAGCAGGAAGTCCACCCCGTTCTCCCGGGCGATGCGCACGCCCTCCCGGAGCTTGTCCGTGGTGGGATTGGGCATGACGCCGGGGTCCTCCACCACGGTCTTGCCCAGCTCCTTCAGAATGGCTACCACCCGGTCGTAAACGCCGTTCTTCTTGATGGACCCGCCGCCGTAGATGAGCTGGACGGTGCTGCCATATTGGGGAAGCTCCTCCCGAAGGAAGTCCAGGGAGTTTTCGCCGAAGAAGAGCTTGGTGGGGTTGTGGAATGTGAATGTGCCTAACATCGTGACGCCTCCTTGTTTCGTTCCGAGTCTCGGGTTCTTTGACCCAGTAATTCTATGAAATTATACCGGGCGGCATCTTACTTGTCAATGCGTGCCGCCCTGCCCGTTTCCTCCCCCTGGGCTATCCTCCGAGGCGCAAGCTTCGGCTCACCGCCAGCCGCGCGCCGCGCTATGGCATTCCCGCACAATGAAACAAGCCCCATCGGACGCTTCGTTCCGATGGGGCTTGTTGTTTTGTTTGGGTGTGACCGGGAAAGGGTCAGCCCTCCTGTCTCCGCTTCCAGCCGAGGCCCAGGGCCGCGCCCAGGACCAGGACGGTGCCGGCCAGGGTGAGGCTCTTGGTGCCGATGCCGCCGGTGGCGGGGAGAGCGTAGGTGGTCACCAGGTTCTTGATGGTGCCGCCGTTGTCGGTGTGCTCCACAGAGCTCTCCGCCTGGGTGCCATTGGCCAGGATATAGGCCGCGTGGTAGCCGCTGGGGGCGTCCTCCTTCACAATGTAGGTGTTGCCCGCCTGGAGGCCAGACACGGTGAAGGTGTAGGTCTGGTCCGTCACATTCACATGGAGGGCGTGGGACGCGTCAAGAGTGGTCGAATCAGGATCAACAGACCCGCTGACAACAATATCGCCGGTGTCGGCGTTCTGGATGGTCACGCCGATGGCCTTATAGGTCCCGTCTCTGTCCTTGGGCCAATCCACTTTTTCCGCCGCGTTGGGACCGTACCACTCCTTGTGGAAGGAGAAGGTGTAATCCTCCACCTGGTTGACCACGGTGACAGTACCGGTGCCCTCGCCGCTGTAGCCCACCACGCTGTAGCCGTCGCCGGACTTCTCCAGCACGTAATACTTGTAGGCCACGCCGCCGGATTTGGCGGGCAGGTCGGTGAAGGTCCGGGTCCAGTTGTCCGCGGCGTAGAGGGTGAAGCTGCTGTACTTCTCGCCCTGGGCCAGGAAGTCCTTCAGGTCGGTCTGGCTCATAAGGGCCAGGTTGGCGGTCTGGGCTGCCAGGTCCCCGCTCAATGTGCTCAGCGCCGCGCTCTGGCTCTGGGTGGCGGGGGCGCTGGTCAGGCTGGCGGAGAGGGTCGCGGGCTTGCCGGCCATCAGGCGGCGGGAGGTAGTTACACTGTATGTTGATACTGAATCAGACGCAACGGTAACAGTAATATCTTTGTAATACTGTCTTTCGTTATCTCCCGATGAATAGTACAGCTTCAGCGTATCTCCATTGACTTTGGACGGCTTGAACGTAATCATTGCAACACCATTGCTAACAGAGCCGCCAATATATGCGCCATCTACACCGCAATTATCATTCGTCAAGCTATCGGTCTGTTTTGTACCGTGATTCGTTATAACAATTGTTAAATCTTGATCCTTATTACTGTAGTTGACTTGACCTTCACCAACAATATAACCCCATCTAGAATATAGCTCCACTTTTAGGGTAAGGCTTCCACTCCCTGTTGATCCCCCGCCCGTCGCCGGGATCACCTTGGTGTTCTCGCTGCCACAGCGGCTGCAGGTCTGGGTCTGGACCCCGGGTTCCGTGGCGGTGGCCGCCTTGGTCACCGTCCACTCACCCCAGGCATGGCCCAGGGCGTCGGTATAGGTGTCCACATATCTGTCGCCGCAGGCGCAGGTGTGGGTGGTGTAGCCCTGCTCCGTGCAGGTGGGCTGGGTCACAGTACTCGTGTACTCGTGGCTGTGGGACAAGGCTTCGGTCTCCCGGGTTTCCGTCTCACGGCAGCGGACGCAGGTCCGGGTCTCCACGCCGCCTGTCGTCTCCGTGGGCTGGGTGGTCACGGTCCAC
Source organism: Oscillospiraceae bacterium (assembly GCA_902781745.1). Taxonomy (GTDB): domain Bacteria; phylum Bacillota; class Clostridia; order Oscillospirales; family Oscillospiraceae; genus Evtepia. Next base: position 14,621 of record CACZKM010000017.1, on the reverse strand, counting down.
TCGCCCCAGTCATGGCCCAGGGCGGGCGTCGCGTCTTCGGTGTAACTGTCGCCGCACTTGGAGCAGGTGTAAACCGTGCCGCCGGCCTGGGTGCAGGTGGCCTCGGCGTTGGACGCCACATAGTTGTGGACGCAGTCGGTGATCTTGATCTTGGCGGGTACCCGCCAAATCTCCATCTCCAGGGAGGCAGTGCTGGCCTCGGTGGTGGCCTGCCCGTCCTTGTCCTGCCACAGCTTGGTGACGGTGAGCTCCGTGGAGAGGCCGTTTTCGATGACCTCCCGCTTGTCGGTGTAGCTCAGGTTGGTAGCGTAGGTGGGCATCGTCGGGCTGCGCTCGTTGGCCGGATCGAAGTAGAAGTAGAGCTTCTGAGGATCCTTGGGGAGCTCGAAGCCGTCGGGGGCCTTGGTCTCGGTGATGTAGTACAGGGTGTTCTCGCTGTAGCAGCGGTCCTTGAACTTCACTTCCAGCTTGCCGTCATACCCGGAGGTATAGGTCTTGACCTCCCTGTCATGCGGGTCATACACCGTGAACTCCGCGCCCTTCAGGGGCTGGTCCGTGGCGCCGTCCACCTTGGTGATCTCCAGGCTGCGGGTGGAGTAGTTGTTGGTGAAGGACACCGCGCCGTCCTCGCCCTCGTCCAGGGACAGGGTAGCGGACGCGTCTTCGCTCTCGGAGAGCTGCTCCTCGCCATTGCCCACCTTGTAGGTGGTCAGAACATCCACCTTGTAGCCCGTGTCCTTCACGGCCTCTTTGGCGTTTTTCTCGGTCACCGTATAGGTGCCGGGAGCCAGTCCGTCCAGCATGTAGACGCCGTCCTGGAAGTCCCGATAGGAGATCGTCTTGGAGAAGCCGCCCGGGCCCGTGACCTCGAAGTCCAGCTTGTTCATCTGCTCCTTGGTCAGCTCCTCGTTGCCGGTGAACCGCTTGCTGATGATCAACCGGGTCTCATTGTCCCCGGGCCAGTTGCGGACCTTGAGGATATCCGCGTTCTGATAGACGTACATCCCGTCGGGAGGCTCGTAATCCGGGTCGTCGGAGATGATGAAGCTGTAGAGGGTGTAATCCCGCTGGTAGCCCGGCGGGGCCTGGATCTCCTCCAGATAATAGACGGTGTTCTTGCGGATGACGGTGCCGTGGTCATCCCGGCGAAGGATGATGTCCACCATCCCCTCCTCGGTGGAGGTAAAGGTGATGTCCTTGCCCACATGGCTCCTGCCCCAGCTTGTGGTCGCCTTGCTGGTGACGGTGATGGGATCCTTATTGCTGTCCAGGATGCGGAAGACCGCGCCGGGCAGGAAGGTCTCCATATGCTCGGCAGGATACTTGTACAGCCGCAGACCGAAGACGCTGGCGTCGCCGCTGAGGGAGGCGTTCTGCTCGGAAACCTCGGACACATCGTCGGTGTACATATCGTTCAGGGTGGCGGTGTTGCTGAATTCCACCTGGCCGTCCCCGATGACCCGGGCGCTGTAGGTGATGACCACCCTGGTCTCGTCGGGCACGATGAACGTACCGGTCTGGCCGCGGAAGTCGTAGGACACCGCCTGATTGGCGGGCTCGGTCTCCACCTCGATGGAGCCGTAGTCGATGGCCAGGGACTTGGAGAAGGTGTCGGTCAGGGTCATGGTCTGGCCGTTGTTCAGCTTCAAACGGTCCGGGTTGATGTCGATCTTGAACTTCTGGATACGGTTGCCGTTCTCGCTGCCGACAATGCTCTTGTCGATGACCTTGTACTCGTAATCGGTCTCCACCGTGTTGCTGGATACGTCCTTGTACCGGGCGGTGTTGGAGAAGGTGTAGGTACCGTTGCTGCTGTCCATAGCCCGCTGCTTGAGGAGGGCTTCATCCTTGATGGCCAGGTAATAGATAAACCGATAGCGGGGGAAGAGCTTGCCGTCCTCATCCTTGGGCAGGGAGTCCGCGCTCAGGACGACCCCGTTGGGGGTGTCCGTGGCGGTCACATAGGCGTATTTGAAATAATTCCAATACCACTGGGTTCCGGCATAGATGCCCCCGGGCTTGCTGTCCTTTCCTGTCGAGTCCTTGAACTCCCAGTCCTTCAAATTCACCTCTTCCATGGTCACATACCGAAGCAGGCTGGTATCGAAGGTGTCAAAGAGCTCAAAGCCGTCTTCCGTGATGCCGTCGATGAGCACCTCGTAGCGGTAGACCTTCGCCTTGGTCCCGTCGGTGAGGGGGATCTCCACCGGGCCGTCGATGAGAGACTTGGATACCTTGACGTTGGAGTATGTGACGGTATCCTGGGCATTTCCTGTTCCACTTTTAGTATCGAGACGAGCATCGATGGAAACATTATTTGTATGATTAAGCAGATAGGCATAGTTTTGATAATCATTTGCCATCAAATGCTCTGCATTTGCGAGCCAATCCTTACTGAAGAGTGTCCGCAGCTTGATAACGACCTTCCGGACATCGCCGGTGCCTTTCAGGCCAGGCTTCTTCTTCGCCTTGTCCTGATAGAACGTGATAACTCCTTCCCCCCCCTCCTGGGAGATGGAATAACTCTCGTCGGGAAGAAGTTGCTCGATCACATAGCCTCCGTCCCCGTAGGTGGTATCCAACTCATCGTAGACCTTTTTATTCAGGGTGTGGGCCCAAATGTTGGGCAAAAACTCCCGCACAACAACGGAATCATAGCCCTCGGCAGGGACGTAGAAGGTGATGGTCCAGTCGGCGTAATCCGTATCGTGGTAGGTGGCTTTCTTTGTGATCTTGGGTTCAAGGACGGGCTGATCCTCCCCTTCCTCGCCGGGCTCCGTCCCCGGGTTTGTCCCGTCTCCCGGGATGAATTCTTCCTTGGTATCCTGGTCCCCCTTGTCGTCGGTGACCTTGTTCTTGAGCACATGGTCCACCTCGGCGATCTCCACCTGGGTGGTGTAGGAGATGGTATAGGCCGCCATCCCGTCAGAGGCGGGGGGCCGGTAGGTCCAGGAGTTTCCGTCGGCGGCCAGGGTCAGGGTCCCGTTGGCGTCGCTGTTGCTGCTGCCGTTCCACTTGAGGGTGCGGGTGACGGTGGAGCCGTTGGGCAGGCTCACAAGGACGGTGATCCCCTCCCCGGAATAGTCGGCGAAGCCGGTGCAGGAGCTGTCCATGGTATCGGTGATCCGGGAGACCGCGGTCTTCTTCGGGCCGTTGCTGTGGATGGTCCAGGGGACCTCCCGGTACTTCTTGCCGTCCTTCTCCACCACCGAACCGAAGTTCCCCGCCTCCTTGTACAGCTCAAAGAGCCGGACGGTGTGTCCGTAGGTCTGGCTGGTGTTGTTATCGGGGTCGTCATCCTGGTCCGCCCGGAGATTGACCGTATTGGCGGACTCGCTGTAGGTCATCTGGCCGTTTTTGGTCAGCTTGGAATAGTCCACGCTGGCGGCATACTCCACGGTCATGATCTCCCCGTCGGCCATGGTCATATCGGACAGGGTGAAGCTGTTCCCGGTCGTCACCAGCTTTCCCTCCGGGACGGAGAAGACCTGGCCGTTCTTTTTCACCACCACGCTGCTCTGGTCGAAGGAGAGGGCCGTGCCGCTGATGACGTCGGCCACCTGGATGCCGGTGGACCCGCCCACGGAGTTCAGGGTGACGGTGTAGAAGACCTTCCCGGCGGCCTCGTCATACCGGCCGGACTTTTTGACGGAGATGTCATGGGGCTCGTGGACGTCCACGGTCTTGCTGACGGTGCTGCTGAACGAAAAGCTGCTCTGCGTGCCGTCGAACATTACATCAATGTCCAGCACCAGCCGGGCGATATCGCTGGCCGTCAGGTACTTAAACTTCTCATGGGACGTGTTCCAGTGGACATACAGGACCCCGTTCTTGATATCGTAGGTGTTGCCGGGGAGCTCGCCCCAGGCGCCCAGAGGCATCGTAAAGGTGGCGTTGCTCTTCTCCACGGCCTGGAGGCCGGCGGGGAGCGCATAGACCATCACGGCCTCGTCGTCAGAGAACTGATACTCGTCGTTCTCCCGGAAGGTAAAGGTCAGGCTGTACACCTTGCCCTTGACCAGCTCGCCCCACTGATCGGCGGAAATCTTCTTGCCGTCCACGGTGATGACCACAGACTCCAGGGTGTTTCTGATATCCACCGCGGGCTTCTGCTCGTCGGTCACATGGATAGTCACCGCAGACCCATCCACCAAAGTCAGCGTCAGGGTTTCGTCGGTGCTGAAGGGCGCCAGGCTGGTCAGCAGCCAGTCGCCGTAGATACTGAACATGGGCTGCTGATAGGCCACCTCCAGCAGGTTGGAGTCGGAGAAGGTCACATCAGCCACCTGGCTCAGGTCCACCGGGATCTCCAGGATCTCCAGCAGCTTCGAGAGCTTGATAGAGCCCCCGCCGGCCAGGTTATAGGTATAGTCATTGTAATGGAAGTCCACCGTATACACGATAGCATAGACGGAGAAGCTGTCCGTAGTCAGGGACACGGCATCCTCTTCGGCGGCCTCGCTGGCCACCACGGTGCCGTTGCCCTCGTTGTCCATGTGGACCACCTCGGCGGTGTCCGCGGTGCTCAGGAAGGGGGCCTGGAGGGTGATCTTCACGTCGCCGTCAGGCTGGACCTCCTCCCCGTCCACCAGGAAGGTGATGTCCACGGCCTTGACCTGCATCCGGCTGCTGTCCGCGTCGGACACGCCGGAGGCGGCGTCGATGGCGGCGTTGGCATAGTCGTCCTCCACCTCGATCAGCTCGGCCTTCAGCTCCACGCCCTCAGGGAAGACGCCCTGGAGGTACTCGGCCCGGACCAGCACGGCCTCGTCGCCCTCGCCGGCGATGGCTTCCAAGGGCTCGGCCATGGTGTAGGCCTGCACCAGCTCTTCCATCTGCTCCAGCACGGGCAGGGGCTCCACGGGGACCTCTTCCTCCGGGACCTCCTCCTGGGCCTCCTCCTGGGCCTCCTCAGCGGGGACTTCCTCCGCCTCGGGGGCAGGGGTCTCCGCCTGGGGCTCCTCAGCGGGGGTCTCAGGGGCGGGCTCTTCGGCGGTCTCGCCCTCCTGGGCGGGCTCCGCGGGCTGCTCTTCATCGGTCTCGGCGGGGGTCTCAGTCTCCGCCGGGTCGGTTTCCTTGTCGGTGTTGTCAGCGGGGGCCTCGGTGGTCTCCACCATGGCGATCACAGAGGGGTCCGTGGTCTCCACGGTCACGGAGGTCTCCGTGTCGATGGCCTCGGCGGACTCCGCCTGGAGGTCAGGCGCCTGGATGGTCTCCAGCTCCTGGACAGCCTCCTGGCTGTCGGGCTTCTCGGACTTGGAGGACCCGCCGGAGGCGGGCTTTGCCCCTTCCGCAGCTTCCTCGCTGTACTGGACCACGGTGGTCGCCTCCGGGGCGGCCACGCTGGTGTCGGACAGGGTCACGTTCAGGGTCTGGCCCTCCTGGGGCTGGACCTGGTCGCCGTTCTCGTCCGTGAAGATCACAGACACGGCGCTGACGTTGGTGACCTCGCCCTCCACCGCGTCGCTGATGGTCCCCAGGACCTCCTGGTCCTGGATGGGCTCTACGGTCATGGTGGTGCCCTCGGGGAAGGTCTCCGGGGCGGTCTCTACGTGGACGGACACGGTATAGGTCTCGCCGTCCACGGTCTTGGTGGTCTCGGCGTCGAAGGAGAGGGTGGTCTCCCCGGCGGAATTGGTGGTGGTCTCAGAGGACACGGTGGCGCTCTCCGCGCTGTTGTCCCCGCTGCTGTCGGAACTGTCGCTGTCGGAGCTGCCGTCGCCGTCGGAGCTGCTGCCGCTGTCGGAGCTGCTGCCGCTGTCGGAGCTGCTGCCGCTGTCGGAACCGTGATCGGAAGAATCCCTGTCACCGGAGGGCGCACTATCCCCGCTGCCGCTGCTGTCGGAAGAGGAATCACTGTCCCCGCCGCCGCTTTCCGAGGACGAGGAGGATTCCGAGGAGCCGGAGCTGCTTTCAGACCGGCCCAGATCCATGCCCGAGAAGGAGGCCGCCACATCCCGCTCCAGGGTGATGGCAGGCAGGATGAGGGCATAGGTGGTGACGAAGGTCACCACCAGGGCCAGGGTCAGCATGAGACAGCGTCCCACGCGGCCCCTCAGAAACAGATCGATGAATTTATTCATAAAGCACCACCTCGCGTCAAGCGAAATCCGTCCTACCGGGACGCTGTCCCGGCGCGAACAGTTTGTGTCACAGTCAAGTCAAGTAAAGGCAAATTCAACCAAGTCAAATCAAATCACAGCGCACCACATAGCGGGTCCGTCCGCCCAGGGTGCAGGTAAAGAGGGTCAGGTCCCATTCTCCGCTGGTCACGTCGGCCACCGCGAAGGGGCTGACCACCTCTGTGGCGGCGACCTGATACTCATAGAGGTTCCCGTCCACCGCCTTCAGCAGGACCTGGGCCCCGATGGGCAGCCGCTGGAGGGGGCCGAAGTGGGAACGGTAGTTGTGGGCGCAGATCACCAGGTCCCCGGTCTGGGGGGTCCCGTGGTAGACTGCCGGGGCGGTTTTCAGCTTTTCCAGTTCATAGCTGGCCAGCACCGGGAGCTCCCGGTCCAGGTCGGGGAAGTTGATGGCGCCCATGTAGTTCTGCCCCTCCACCTCTACAACGGGCATTCCGTTCTCCACGGGGAACACGGGCTGGGCCTCTACTTCCGGAATGGCTTCCGCCAGCTCCGTCAGGAGGGATCGGCTCTCCTCGGCGGCGGCCTGGTCGGTGTTGAAGTTCCACAGGGTCAGCCCCGCGGCCCCCGCAAGGAAGAGGATCCCCAGGACGGTGACCACCGTCCAGACCCGCTTCTTCATTCCGCTTTCCTCCGGCCCACCAGACCGGCGGAGGTCAGCGCCACGCCGGCCACGGCCAGCACAGGCACCGGCCACCACAGCAGCCCCGTCTGGGGCAGCCTGGCCAGGGGCACGGGGTCATCCTTGATGGTGGTCGTGTTGGACTTCTTCGGAGTATTGGAATTCTGCGGGGTCTTTGTCGTGGTGGGCACGGGATCGTCGGGAATGTCCACCAGCGGGGTGGGATCATCGGGGATATCCACCAGGGGCACAGGATCGTCGGGGATATCCACCAGGGGCACAGGATCGTCGGGGATGTCCACGGGGGGATCGGGAGGCGGATCAGGATCAGGATTCGGATCGGGGTTCGGATCGGGATCGGGCTTGGGGTCGGGGTCCTTGTGGTGGTGGCCGCCGCCGCCTGTGGGCGTGTTGAACTTCGGGCTCACCGTCACATCGGTGTAGTACACGCCGGCCTCCACGCCTTCGGGGGCAAGCTGCGCGTCATCTACCAGGTAGGGCAGGGAGACCACGAAGGGCACAGGGGTGGACAGCTTCCCGTTGATATAGCAGGCGGGACCGGTGCCCAGGTACAGGCCCCGGGGCAGGTTGGTGAAGACCGCTTCGCCGTTGACGATGGGGGCGGCAAAGCTGGGCTCGGGGGAGGTCTCGTTGATATACTCCCCGGTCCGCTGCACCAGGTCCCAGTTGATGCCGGAGTAGGCGTTGTTGGGCTTCATGGTGGTGGGGATGCGGGTGCCCACCAGGTCTTTGTACTGCTCGGTCAGCACATATCCGTCGCCCGTTTCGTTGACGGTGGCGATCAGATACAGGCGATAGCCCTGGCGCTCTACAGTCGCGCTGTCCCTGGCCTCCACGCCGGGGTTGTAGCGGATGGTCAGGCGAACATCCCCGTCCCCGCTATTGGTATAGGCCGCCTGGGCCCGGAGGGGGACCAGGGACAGCGCCAGGCTGGCCGCCAGGGCCAGGACCAGGACCAGGGAACCTACTTTTTTACAGATACGCATCGCGTCTGCCTCCTTTCAGGGGCTTTCGTGGCTGATTTTTTTCATGATCCAATGGGTGCGGTAAAAAGCACTAACCCACGGTCCTGTTTGGGTGCTCAGGATCGTGCGGTACTGCCTTTGACCGGGTCCGGCGGGGCGGGCGGAGGTCGCCACCCGCCCCGGGCCGGTCTCGTTCGTATTCATTGTTGGGTCACAGATCGTCGTCCTCCCAGGCCTCGTTCCGCCGCCGGCGGTCGCCGATGAGCTGCACGGCTGCGAACACCGCCAGCAGGGGCAGGCCCACCACGGGGGCCACCACCACCGGGGCGATCTGCACGCCGTCGGCGGTGACCCGGCCGGGGTCGTCGATGACCTCGTTGGCCACCCGGTGGCCCCGGACTAGGAGCCGGTGGGTGTTCACGCCGTAGGGCGTGCAGGTCACCAGGGTGCACAGGTCCTGGCCGGGCACAGGCATCAGGAACTGGGTGTCCTCGGGGAGGACGATGTTGATCTGGTCTACCTCATAGGTCAGGGTCTCGCCCAGGATGTTCATCCGGAACAGGTCCCCCACCACCAGTTTATCGATGTCGGTGAACAGCCGGGCGCTGGGCAGGCCCCGGTGGCCGGAGAGGACCGAGTGGGTCCCCTCGCCCCCCACGGGGAGGGCCGTCCAGTCGATGTGCCCCACCGCCACCTGGAGGACTTGCTCCGAGGTGCCGTGATACAGGGGCAGGTGACAGTCGATGGAGGGGATGTCGATGGTGCCCATCACGCCGTCGCCCCCGGGGTCAAGCTGGCTGTTGTAGTCAGCCAAACGCTCCGGGGAGAGGAGGGCGGGGCCCCCTTCCCTGGCCCACCGGTGGTTGTAGGCCAGGGCGTTGGACAGGATCCGGTCGTACTCCTCCTTGTCCAGGTTGGCCACCGTGTCCGTGTAGTCCATGATGGCTCTGGATTGGTGGAAGGAGTTCCACCAGTCGCTGACCTTGGGATAAGACAGGAGAGAAAGCCCCACCAGGAGCACCACGAGCAAAAGAACAGTTGAGCCGCGTTTTTTCATGGCAGGGCCTCTCCATCAGTTTCTTTGTCTTACAGGGATTTGCGAAAGGAAATGTTCTTCCGCGGGGATCAGTCGGCAGCGCGCTTGCGGCCCATCAGGACCACGCCGGCGCCGATGACCAGGACAGCGCCCACACCGTAGAAGATCTTGGTGCCGATGCCGCCGGTGCTGGGCAACTCGGTGCCCTTCTGGTTCGTAATCTCAAGAGGATTGGCATCCAGAACACTCAGATTGTTCTCGGTTCTCTCGACAGAAGACGCTGTTACAGTGTTAGTGAGGTTGCCATCCTTATCGTAATAATAGGTTTTAGCTTCCTTGTAGATTGCCTCTGTCAGCTTCTGAGGGATGAGCGTCTTGGTCTCCGTCAGCTTATTGTAGCCGTCGGGAGCCTTAACCTCAGTAACCGTCAGGCTAACATCGGAAGCCAGACCAACAATGTACAGCTTGCCGTTCGCATCGGTATTGAGCACAGCGCTCTGTGTATTGCTGTTAGGATCATAGCTGACAACAGTGTAAATACCGTTGGAGCCTTCAACCGTCAGACCCTTAATGGTGAACTGAGCGCCAGGAAGGGCGTTGCCATCCTGATCGACCTTCTTGATGGCAGCACCGTAAGTCTTGATGTCGTTAGTAGTCGTGTACGTCTTCTCATAAGGGGTACCGTCACCAGAGCCAACGTAGGGCTGAATGGAAATGGTATTCTTGTTAGCAGTATTGATATTGATCGTAGAAGTGATCTTCGCAGTGTAGGTCACAACGATCTCGGCACCTTGTTTATACAGACTATTGCCATTAGCATCTACCCATTTAATTTCAAACTGCTTGTTCACGAATGTAGGAACGGGATTCAGTGCAGTTCCGCCAACGGTCACGCTGACGATTTCTACATCAGTCAAGAAGTCCGGCAAAGTATCGGAAATTACATACTTTTTAACCTGACTTGAAGCATCACCATTGGTACCAGTTCCATTGTCCACATAGTTGGTAGTACCAAACTTAGCAACGTAAGTAACAGTATCACCAATGGTAACAGTTTCAATAGGCTTAGCGCCTTCTTTTACCACACCATTATCAACGTCAGAAGCCTTGTAGACCTTCTTTTCCTTAGCCTCAGTCTGAGTATCATTCTTATCATAGATAGATGCGTTCGGCTTGGTGGATGTCACAGAAATCACAGCCTTCGCAGCTGTATCATCCTTGTGAGAGGTGGTCATGACATAGTAGCCATAAGGCAGACCAGTGAAAGCAAGCGCTTCGCTACCATCGCTTACTTCAGAAGCAGTAGCAGTTGCAGTACCAGCCCAAGTCTCAAGAGCAGCCTTCAACTGATCAGTCATCTTGCTGCCAATGACTTTCCCATCGCCGTCCTTCTCAAGAATGGAATCAGCAGGAGTCACGTTGTTGGAAGCATCCTTCGTAAAGAAGGCAGTCAGAGCACTGGGAATATTGCCAGTGCTCTGATAGGAAATCTTACCATCGGCACTCACAGTCGCATCAAACAGCTTGAACACGCTGTAAGTCTCGCCCTTGGCCGGATTATTAATGGTAATGGCAGCATTATCAGTATCAGCCGGAGTAAGGGGCTTGGTCTGCGTTGCAGCCATCGCAGTAACACCCAGCGCCATCACCATTGCTGCCACGAGCGCGATCGCGAACAGCTTCTTCATCATTTTCATTTTGTTCTTCATCCTTTCATTCTTTTTTATGGCTTAAAAAATTTGCGCACACATTAAGAGATGGACCTCGCCTGGCTCAGCGGCCAGACGCAGAAGACCACCCGGCCCACCAACTGCTCCTCGGCCACGCACCCGACGGTGGTGGACCGGGAGTCGACGGACACCGCCCGGTTGTCTCCCATCACGAAGACACGGGCCTCCGGCACCTGGTAGGGCAGCTCGATGTTGCACTCCCCCAGGGCCTTGCCGCCCTCCGGGAGATAGGGCTCCTCCAGGGCCACGTTGTCCACGTAGACCGTGCCGTCCTCGTCGATGTCGATCCATTGGCCCGGCTGGCCGATGACCCGCTTGACCAGGACCTTGTTGTTGTAGTAGAAGGCCACGATATCCCCTGTCTTCATATCGCCCCCCTTGAGGGTGAGGACATACTCCCCCTCCGCCAGACTGGGCACCATGGAGGAGCCGTAGATCCGGAGCACCGGCATGAGGAGGACGGCGATGAGCACCGCCGCCGCCGCCACCGTGACCAGGGTGAATACAGAGGTCCGGATCATCCGCCGGAACCGCCGCTTGTAGCGGACCTGCCTGACTGCCGCCTCCAGGACCTCCGGGGACGGAAAGTCGGGAAATTCCTCCGGCGGCGGGGCTGGGTGGGGCTCTTCGCTCTCCTCCTCCCCTTCCGCCAGGTCCTTCACGCCCTCCAGGTAACTGTCGGCGGCCTTTTGGGCCTCCTCAAAAATCCCCGTCAGGGCCAGGGACGCTTCCGCGATGGACCCGGCGTTTTTCAGCCCGGTCCTGCGGCTGGCCAGTTTGTCGTTGGCCTGGGCGAGCTCGGCCTCCAACTGCTGGATCTTCCGCTGCTGCTCCAGCATCAGCTTCAGCATCTCCGGCCGGCGCAGCTTCGCCAGCTCTTTTTCAGTCAAGTTCGCTACCCCCTCCCTTTCCGCTTTATTTCCGTCTCCCGAGGCGGATGCTTCCATCCGGATACGGTGACGGCCCGGCTGCCGATCTTTTTCGGCCCGGGCTGGTCGTGGGTGGCCTCCCGCGAGACGTGAAAAGCGGAAAACCAACGTTCTTTCTCCGGCGCTTCCCAAGCGCCGGTCAGGGGGCGGTCCCCCTGATGGCTGAAATTTCACACAATTTTACGCTTGCATCATAGCAGAAAATTTGTGAAATGTAAATGGGAATCATACCTTTTTTCTTATAATATGATCTTCCTCACAGCTTGGTGATTTGTTTGTTATCCGCCACTTTTTCCCGTTGTGGGGCTGTTCCACAGGCTTTTCCACAGCCCGGGGGCCATGTGCCGGATCTGCCAGGCGTAGATCCTGCCCTGGACGTTCCATTCCAGGTCCCGATAGAAAAAGACGGTGTCGTACCGGTGGTACACCCCCGCAGGAAAGAGGGGGGAGCCGTGGTAGTCCAGGGGGGAGACGTCGGCCAGCTTCAGGGTCCCCCGGTCCCCGTCCAGCCAGGCCCCGGTGAAGGCGGGGGCCTCCTGGATCACGTCCCCGGTATAGGGGTCGGCGTAGCAGGCCCCCCGGTTGTGGTTCCGGCTGGCCGGTTTGCTGTCGGTCCGCCAGTTCAGGGGGTTGATGGCCAGGGTCCGGGTGCCGGCGGGCACCGGCAGGGAGTCGGTGACCCCCGGGGCCTCGCTGTTGAAGGAGACCACCACCCCGCCGTCGGTCTCCCCCGCCGCAGGCGTCAGCCAGGGGCAGGCGGCCGCCCGTTTGGGCTCCACCCGCCAGCCGATGGCGTAGCAGGCCACCAGGCGGGTTTGGAGGGCGGGATCGTCAAAGAAGTCCTCCAGCAGGTCCAGGACCAGCTCCGCCCCCTGGGAGAACCCCGCCAGGATGATGGGGCCGCCCCGGTCGTAGTGGTCCAGATAGTATTGGAAGGCGTCGGCCACGTCCCGGTAGCCCACGGCCAGGTACTGGCGCCGCTGGGCCTCGGGGAGGTTGTAGACGGTGAGAGCGGCCTGACGGTAATAGGGGGCGAAGAACCGGGCCTTGTTGTCGTAGATCCCCTTCTCCGCCGTCACCAGCCCGGCGAAGTCCCGCCGGGTGGCCTGGTCGGACAGGGAGAGGTTGCAGCTCTCGCCGCCGCTGTAGGCCGTGGGGCCAAGGAAGAAGACGTCGGCGGGCCGCCAGGTCTTCTCCGTCTCCTGCCAGACCCAGTTGGCCGGGTCCCCGTAGTCCAGGGCGGTGGAGGCCGCCAGGCTGTCCAGCCGGGCCAGGATCACCGCCGCCTGGCCCAGGGTGGCCGGGTCCCCGGGGCAGAGTCTCCCCCCGTCCGCCCCGGAGAGAAGCCCCGTGCCCAGGGCCCAGGCCAGAGGCTCCTGGGCGTAGTCTGTGATCTCGGCCTGGTCTGTGACGGCGGACAGGTCCCCGGCGGGGGCGGTGGCCAGCCCCTCCCCCCGGGCGTACCGCCAGAGGATGGTCACAAGCTGCTGCCGGGTCACCGGGTCCTCCGGGCGGAATGTCCCCCCGGCGTGGCCGGAGACGACGCCCGCTCCCTCCGCCCAGGCCAGAGCGGGGCGGTAAGGGGCGTCCTGGGGCACGTCGGCAAAGTCCGTCCCGGCCGGGGCCTCGGCCTCCGGGGACCCCGCCAGGGTCCAGAGCATGGCGGTGAGCCTGCTGCGGGTGACGGGGGCCTCCAGGTCCGCCAGGTCGTCTTTGGTGAGGATGCCCCGGTCCAGGCAGAGGGCGGCCTCCTCCCGGCACCAGGCGGGGAGCTCCGCCGCGCCCAGGGCCGGGGCGGCCAGGAGGCAGACCAGGGCCGCGCAGAGCGCCAGAACGATCCACCGGGTTTTTCTGTTCATGGCCCTTCCTCCTTTCCGCCCGGCATTCGGCCTCTGATACTATTCCCAAATTAAATCATGCCGCGCAAGCGCGTCATACCGTCTCATGCAGTCTCAAACGCGCCTTCGGCGCTATAAAAAGCTTTTCAAGCTTTTTAATTGAGACTAGTATGAAAAAGGCCATGACCGGCAGCGAGGCCGGCCATGGAATGCCCCAGCCGATGGGCGGGGCTCATATCGCTTCGATACGGACTCAGCCGTTGAGGGCCCGGATGATATCGGGCAGCTTTTCGTCCACTACGTCGTTGTCCATCTGGCAGGTGCCGGCGTTGCGGTGGCCGCCGCCGCCGTATTGCAGGCAGAGCTCCCCGATATCCACCTGGGAGGCCTTGTTGACGATGGACTTGCCGATCATCACGGCGGTGTTCTGCTTCCGGAAGCCCCAGGCCACGTGGACGGAGATCTCCGTCTCGGGATACAGGGCGTAGATCATGAAGCGGTTGCCCGCGTGGATGACCTCCTCCTTGCGCAGGTCCAGGACCACCACCTTGTCGTGGACCCGGGCGATCCGCCGGAGCTGGGCCTTGAACTGCTCGGCCTGCTCAAAGTAGAGCTCCACCCGCTCCTTCACGTCGGGGAGCTCCAGGATCTCGTCGATGTCGTGGTCCAGGCAGTAGTCGATGAGCTCCATCATGAGATCATAGTTGGAGATGCGGAAGTGGTGGAACCGGCCCAGGCCCGTCCGGGCGTCCATCAGATAGTGGAGGAGGACCCAGCCCTTGGGGTCCAGGATCTCGTCCATGGTGAAGTCGGCGCTGTCGCCCTTGTCCACGGCGGCCATCAGGTCCTCGGAGATCCGGGGGAAGGCCTCCTTGCCGCCGTAGTAGTCATAGACCACCCGGGCGGCGCTGCGGGCCTTGGGGTCGATGATGAGCTTGCCGCCGGTCTCGACGGCCTTCAGACGGTCCATCTCGGACTCGTGGTGGTCAAAGGCCAGAGAGACCCGGGGGTCGTAGGGCAGATTGGTGGTGATATCGTTCTTGGACAGCTCGATCTTGCCGTCCTGCACATCCTTGGGGTGGACGAATTTGATCTCGTCGATGAGCTGGAGCTCCTTGAGCATCATGGCGCACGCCAACCCGTCAAAGTCGCTCCGGGTGACCAGTCTTCTAACCTGCTGTTCCATGTCCCCGCCTCCTTGCAGTCGTTCATTCCAGGCCTTGTTTGAAAAATAGGCGGTATGACCAATGGCGAAGGATATTTTCGCTAGATGAAGCAAAATTTTTGCAGGAATCCTGTATGGATTTCAAGAAAATTTGGCGAAATATGGCGGAAAT
>CACZKM010000016.1 GCA_902781745.1 Oscillospiraceae bacterium | reverse complement strand
ATGTCTGCTGCTTCATTTCTGGCACCGCCTTCTTTTGTGGTGTCTCTATTATACCATTTCTACCCATTCTGTAGGATGATTAAATCAGCGTTTCCCTAGTGCATTCGACCAGGAAACAGGCAGTTTTGCCCTGTACTGTGAAAACCGAACGGCACAACCTCTGTTATTCCGTTTGTACCAAACGCATGATGAAGTTATGGATGAAATCCCCGTGACATTGGTTAAGCCCGGCAAACATCTCTATATCAGAACGAAAGTGGAAAGCGGGTCATTGCTAAATGCCATTACAACATCGGCGGAGCTTCCTATTACATTGGAGGTCAGAGAACTTGAATTATCCGAAGAGAACGAAATAGAGGCATATATTGAGGGTGATGTATTGTATTCTGATACCGTTATGCTTCCCGGTTACAATTTTTAAGGAGGCTGACCGCATTTGAGGAAAATCTTATTCGTCTGCCACGGCAACATCTGCCGCTCCCCCATGGCCGCCTGCATCCTCCGCCAGATGGCGAAGGAGCGGGGCGTCTCCCTGTCCGCTGACTCCGCCGCCACCAGCCGGGAGGAGATCGGCAACCCCATCTATCCCCCCGCCCGCCGAAAGCTGAAGGCAGAGGGCATCCCCCTGGACGATCACCGGGCCCGGCAGATGACCCGGGCGGACTATGAGGCCTACGACCTCCTCTTCGCCATGGACGCCGCCAACATCCGGAACATGGTCCGCATCGCCGGCGGCGACCCCCAGGGGAAGATCGCTCGGCTGCTGGACGACACCCCTCATCCCCGGGACATCGCGGATCCCTGGTACACCGGGGACTTCGACGCCACCTACCGGGACCTGACCGAGGGCTGCGCCGCCCTGCTGGACCGGCTGGCCCAGAACCCCTGACCTCACCCGCGGAACGGATTCGTTCCGCGGGTTTTTGCGGGTTTTGGGGAAAATTCAGCATTTCACACAGAACGGGAGAAGGTCTCCTCCGGCGGCCGCCGGGGGCGGACTTTCCCCGGAAGGCCGGATCCCGCCACCATTTGTCAGGATGGGCGGCCCGGATGCTACAGGTCTCAGGAGTTAGCAAAAGGCAACCAACTGTAAACCTGGAAGTTAGCCAAAACTAATAGCAATTTATTGCTAGTTCAATAAAAAGGAATCGCATTTTTTCACAAAAAATAGAAATTAACCATAAAAATTTCGCTATTGTCTGTTGACATTCTGTTTTTGTCGTACCATAATGTCGATGGATGTAATCCCAACTTACTTATACAAGCGTGAGGCCCGCCGCTCTCCGGCGGGCCTGCGTGAAAATGAAGGAAGTGATCGATGTATGGAGACAAAAAATCTTGTCAGTGAGATCCGGAAGCTCCTTCCCGGCGGTGACTGTACCGGTCGCGGCGGCTGCGGTTACGCAACCTGCGATCTGTGCGCCAAGGCCATCGCGGAGGGCGCTGCCACCAATCGATGTCCCGCATGCGATCAGACGGCTCTCGACGCCATCGCGGCCCTGTTAGGCAGGGACCCGGTGGAGGCCAAGCCTCTGACCGCTTTTGTGCGTTGCAGCGGCAGCGCCGCGGGCAAGGCCCGTCTGAAGGTCTATTCCTCCTGCGATGAGGCTGTGAAGTCCGGCTTCACCGCCGACGAGTGCAAGTTCGGCTGCGTCGGCGCCGGCTCCTGCGTGGAGGCTTGTACCTTCCAGGCCCTGACCATCGTGGACGGCTCCGTCCAGGTGTGCAAGGACTCCTGCAACGGCTGCGGCGCCTGCGCCGAGGCCTGCCCTCAGAAGCTTATCGCTATGGTCCCCGAGGACGCCAGCAACTTCGTGCCCTGCAACAACCAGGACGAGGAAGAGCGGTCCTATAAGCTCTGCGGCTATAGCTGCGTGGGCTGCGGCGACTGTGCTGAGGCCTGCCCCGAGGAGGCCATTACGATCATCGACAACCGCGCCGTGATCGACTATGAGAAGTGCGTGGGCTGCGCCGCCTGCACCGTGGCCTGCCGCAAGAAGATCATCGTGGACACCTACCACGACCTGACCAAGCTCAAGCCCACCGTGGCTTTCGTGCAGTGCCGCGGCGGCTGGCACAACCACGAGGTCTATGTGAAGGCCGGCATCACCAGCTGCCACCAGGCCGCCCAGCACGACCTGCCCGATCACTGCAGCTATGGCTGCGCCGGCTTCGGCGACTGCGCCCAGGCCTGCCGCTTCGACGCCATCTCCATTGTGGACGGCACCGCCAAGGTGGATCCCGACAAGTGCGTCGGCTGCCAGGCCTGCGTCTTCACCTGCCCCCAGCATCTGCCTGTCATCGTGCCCTACAAGGGCGCCAAGATGGTCCCCTGCGCCTCCAAGGACGATCCCGAGACCCGGAAGAAGCTCTGCTGGGTGGGCTGCATCGGCTGCGGCGACTGCGTGGACAACTGCCCCGACGGCCTCATTCATCTGGAGGACGGCAAGGCTGTCATCGCTCCAGAAAACTGCGAGGACTGCAACATCTGCACCTACGTCTGCCCGAAGAACGTCATCGTCACCCGCGAGATGCCTGAGTATACTTATGTTCAGGTCCGCGCTATGGCTGCAATGAAAGGAGGCGCGGCGAAATGAAAGACACCAGACCTTTTAAGAGTATGGACGCCAACGCGGCCGCCGGTCATGTAGCCTACGCTTACACCGAAGTCGCCGCCATCTACCCCATCACCCCCTCGTCCCCCATGGCCGAGCACGTGGATGAATGGGCCAACCAGGACCGCCGGAACATCTTCGGCAACCGGGTCAACATCGTGGAAATGGAATCCGAAGGCGGCGCCGCCGGCGCAGTCCACGGCGCCCTGTCCACCGGCGCCCTGACCACCACCTTCACCGCTTCTCAGGGCCTGCTGCTGATGATCCCCAACCTGTATAAGATCGCCGGCGAGGGTCTGCCCGGCGTGTTCCACGTGGCAGCCCGTACCCTGACCAGCCACGCCCTGTCCATCTTCGGCGACCACTCCGACGTGATGGCCTGCCGCGCCACCGGTATGGCCATGCTGGCCGCCGGCACCCCCCAGGAGGTCATGGACCTGGCCCCTGTCTCCCATCTGTCCGCCATCCAGGCCAGCATGGGCTTCATCAACTTCTTCGACGGCTTCCGTACCTCCCATGAGATCCAGAAGCTGCGCACCTGGGACTACAAGGACCTGGCCGATATGGTCGATTGGGACGCCGTGGCCCGCTTCCGCAACCACGCCAACACCCCCCATCACCCCTATCACCGCGGCTCCAACGAGCCCCCCGAGACCTTCTTCCAGCACCGTGAGGCCTCCAACACCATGTACAACGACCTGGTGGACGTGGTCATCGGCAACATGAACAAGGTCAACGAGAAGATCGGCACCAACTACAAGCCCTTCAATTACTACGGCGCGCCCGACGCCACCGACGTCATCGTGGCCATGGGCTCCGTCTGCGGCACTCTGGAAGAGGTCGTGGACGTGATGACCGCCCAGGGCAAGAAGGTCGGCGTGCTGGAGGTCCACCTGTTCCGGCCCTTCTCCGCCAAGCACATGATCAGCGAGCTGCCTGAGACCGTGGAGCGCATCGCTGTTCTGGACCGCACCAAGGAGCCCGGCTCCTTCGGCGAGCCCCTGTATCTGGACGTCACCGCCGCCCTCAACGAGGCCGGCAAGGGCAGCATCCGGGTCATCGGCGGCCGTTACGGCCTGTCCTCCAAGGACACCACCCCCGCCGACATGTACTCCGTGTTCATGCACCTGGCCAAGGGCGGTCACAACCACTTCACCGTGAGCATCGTGGACGACGTGACCAACCTGTCCATCGAGAAGTGCGAGTTCGAGATGCCCGACGATCCCACCCAGGCTTCCGTTAAGATCTGGGGCATTGGCTCCGACGGTCTGGTGGGCGCTTCCAAGAACACCTCCAAGATCATCGGCGACCACACCGACAACTATGTTCAGGCCTACTTCCAGTATGACTCCAAGAAGTCCGGCGGCCTGACCATCAGCCACCTGCGCTTCGGCAAGAACCCCATCCGTTCTTCCTACTATGTGGGCGACGCCAACGTGGTCATCTGCGGCAACCCCGCCTACATCGGCAAGTACGATATGGTCAAGGATGTCAAGAAAGGCGGCATCTTCATGCTCAACTGCTCCTGGGAGGGCGAAGAGCTGGAGGCCCGTCTGCCCGCCGACATCAAGCGTGCCCTGGCCCAGAAGAACATCCAGTTCTACACCTGCGACGCCGTGAACATCGCCCGCAGCCTGGGTCTGAAGGGCCGGATCAACACCATCATCCAGTCCGCTTACTTCAAGCTGGCCAACCTGGTCCCCGCTGAGGACGCCATCGAGTACATGCACCAGGGCATCGTCAACGACTACGGCGCCAAGGGCCAGAACGTCGTCGACATGAACATGCGCGCCGTCATGGCCGGCCAGGACGCCGCCAAGAAGGTGGAGGTCCCCGCCTCCTGGGCCAACGCTGAGGACGGCCCCAAGGCTGAGCTGAACTTCAAGTATGTCAACGACGAGCAGGACGCTTACGTCAAGAACATCCTGATCCCCACCAACACCCTGGAAGGCGACGCGCTGCCTGTCTCCGCGTTCCTGCCCTACGTCACCGGCAAGGTGCCCTCCGGTACCTCCGCTTATGAGAAGCGCGGCATCGCCGTGGACGTCCCCGTGTGGGATCCCGAGAAGTGCACCCAGTGCAACTGGTGCTCCGCTGTCTGCCCCCACGCCGTCATCCGTCCCTTCATCCTGGACGCCAAGGACGCCGAGGGCATCGCCACCGCCGACTGCAAGGGTCAGCCTGGCAAGAAGTTCCTGGTGGCCGTGTCCGCTGAGGACTGCACCGCCTGCGGTTCCTGCGTGGAGATGTGCCCCGCCCGCGGCAAGGCTCTGTCCATGCAGCTGGCCGACGGCATCATGGCCGACTCCCAGGCCCTCTTCGAGAAGGCCAAGGAGCTGGGCAAGCAGCACGGCTCCGACGAGAACCTGAAGAACTCTCAGTTCCTCAAGCCTTATCTGGAGTACTCCGGCGCCTGCCCCGGCTGCGGCGAGACGCCTTACGCCAAGATGGTCACCCAGCTCTTCGGCGACCACGCCGTGATCGCCAACGCCACCGGCTGCTCCTCCATCTGGGGCGCCTCCGTGCCCTCCATGCCTTACGTGGTGGACGAGAAGGGCCACGGTCCCGCCTGGGCCAACTCCCTGTTCGAGGATAACGCCGAGTTCGGCTACGGCATGGCCGTTTCCCTGCGGACCCGCCGCAACGCCATGAAGGTGGTTGTGGAGCGTCTGGCCAAGAACCCCGCCTTTGCCGGCCTGGCCAAGCGCTGGATCGAGCACATGAACGACAAGGAAGCCAACCATCTGGGCGCTGCCCTGGCTGAGCTGTGCAAGGTCTATCCCGAGGACGAGGACGCCAAGTATGTGGTGGAGAACGCCGATATGCTGACCAAGCCCTCCATGTGGCTCTTCGGCGGCGACGGCTGGGCCTACGACATCGGCTACGGCGGCCTGGACCACGTCCTGGCCTCCAAGGAGAACTTCAACGTCCTGGTCTTCGACACCGAGGTGTACTCCAACACCGGCGGTCAGTCCTCCAAGGCCACGCCTTACGGCGCCGTTGCCCAGTTCGCCGCCGGCGGCAAGCCCACCGGCAAAAAGGATCTGGCCCAGATCGCCATGACCTACGGTCACGTCTATGTGGCCCAGGTGGCTATGGGCGCCAACCCCGCCCAGACCCTGCGGGCCATCCGCGAGGCCGAGAGCTATGACGGTCCTTCCCTGATCATCGCTTACGCTCCCTGTATCAACCACGGCATCAAGGCCGGCATGAACCGCTCCATGGTGGAGATGAAGAAGGCCGTCCGCGCCGGATATTGGAACCTGCTGCGGTTCGATCCTCGCCTCGCCGCCGAGGGCAAGAACCCCCTGCAGATCGACAGCGCCGCCCCCACCGAGGCCTATCGCGACTTCCTGAAGGGCGAGAACCGTTACGCGTCCCTGACCATGAAGAATCCCGCCCAGGCCGAGGCTCTGTATCAGGCCTCCGAGAAGGCCGCTCTGGGCCGGTATGACAGTCTGATCCACAGACGGGAGAGTCTGGAGCCGAAGGAGGGACAGGCGAAATGATTAACAACGTAAGAGAAAGAAATCCCATGCCTCAGCAGCCTGTCGAGGTCCGCTGCAAGAACTTTGACGAGGTGGAGCTGGGCTACACCGCGGCCGACGCCATCCGCGAGGCCATGCGGTGCCTGAAGTGCCGGAAAAAGCCCTGCACCCAGGGGTGCCCCATCAACCAGCGCATCCCCGAGTTCATCGCCCACGTTGCCGAGGGCGACTTTGAAGGCGCTTATGAGATCATCACCGATCGCAGCAACCTGCCCGCCATCTGCGGCCGTGTCTGCGACCAGAAGACCCAGTGCGAGAAGAACTGCGCCCAGGCCGTCCGCGGCGAAGCCGTGAGCATCGGCCGCCTGGAGCGGTTCGTGGCCGACTGGCACGCCGCCCGGACCCCCGTGGCCGCCGCCTCCGCCGCCCCCAGCGGCAAGAAGGTCGCCGTCATCGGCTCCGGCCCTGCCGGCATCGCCTGCGCCGGCGACCTGGCCGACAAGGGCTATCAGGTCACCGTGTTTGAGAAGCTGGGCTTCACCGGCGGTATCATGACCTATGGTATCCCTCAGTTTGTCCTGCCCAACACCGTGGTGGACCGCGAGGTCGAGATCCTGAAGGGCAAGGGCGTGGAGTTCGTCACCGACGCCCCCATCGACAAGAAAAAGTCCGTGGACGACCTGTTCAAGGCCGGCTTCGAGGCTGTCTTCGTGGGCAACGGCGCTGACGTGCCCCAGGTCCCCGGCGGCATCGACACCAGCCTGGAGGGCGTGTGGACCGCCAACGACTATCTGACCGCCGTGAACCTGAACCAGGACGCTCTGCCCGAGAACATCAAGAACGCCAAGCACGTTCTGGTGGTGGGCGGCGGCAACACCGCTGTGGACGCCGTCCGCTGCGGCCGCCGTCTGGGCGCGGAGACCATCATGGTCTACCGCCGCACCGTGGCTGAGGCGCCTGCCCGTTACGACGAGATCCTCCACACCCGGGAAGAGGGCATCGAAATGATGGAACTCACCAACCCCGTGGAGGCCATTGGCGAGAACGGCAAGCTCACCAGCGTCAAGTGCGAGATCATGAAGCTGGGCGAGCCTGACGAGTCCGGCCGCCGCCGCCCTGTGGGCACCGGCGAGTTCAAGACTCTGCCCTGTGACAACCTGGTCCTGGCCACCTCCACCTCCTACAGCGAGGACGTGGTGGGCACCACCAAGGGCATCGACAAGGACAAGTGGGGCGGCATCGCCGCTTCCGCTGACGGCGCTACCTCTCGTCCCGGCGTGTTCGCCGGCGGCGACGCGGTCACCGGCCCGGCCACCGTGGTGGAAGCCATGGGCGCCGGCAAGCGTGCCGCTGTGAGCATCGACGCTTACCTGTCCAACCTGTAATCGTTCATCCATCATCCTTCCTATACGAGGGGGGCGGGAGCCGCACATGGCTCCTGCCCCCCTCGACGTATTTTCCCCTTCTTCTATTGACGGTATTTACATTGACTTCTGGCACGAACTGTGCTATTCTGTCGGTAGAAAACCGAAGAACGCGGACTGCTTGACAAAAAGGAGGGCTCCCTATGAAGACAGGTATCCAACGAACTCTTGCCCTGGTGCTGGCGCTCTTGACCCTGCTGGCCTGCGCCGTCCTTCCCGCCTCCGCCGCCTCCGGCGTGAAGGTCACGGTGGACGGGCGGAACGTCAGCTTCAACAGCGACCTGGGCTCCCCCTACATCAATGAGAACGGCCGTACCATGGTCCCCTTCCGGGCAGTGGCCAACTTTATGGACGGGGTATCGGTCGAATGGGACGATGGCTCAAAATGCGCGATATTTAGGAAGACAGTTCCTTATCAAAGCAGCGGCGGTCAAGTGACTTCCTTCGAAGTCAGAGTCCTATTCCCCATCGGCACCAACCAGGTCTGGTCAGGGGTAACGACCTATCGCGCTGACGGTTCAGTGTACGCAGCCTACGATCGGTTTACCCAGATGGACACCCTCTCTGCCGTCCGCAGCGGAAGGACTTACGCTCCCATCCGTTACCTGGCAGAGAACCTGGGCTACACCGTGGGCTGGAACAACGGCAGCCGCACCGTGACCCTGACGTCCCCCAGCGGAGACTGGGCCAAAGCGTTTGTCCAGGCAGAGAACAGGAAGGGGTACGACAACATCGTCTCCAACGACTATGAGGCCCGCCAATACGCCTATATCTTTGCTCGTCATGGGTATGATGACTTGAACCCCACCATCCGGGATGTGGGGGAAGACGTGATGCAGAGCGGGACCCATATCTGGCGATTCAAGTACAATGCCCACGGCGTCGATCTCTATATCACCCAGGACGGCAAGACCTTTTACAGCCTGGACGGCGGCAAAAACTACGAACAGTGGTGATCGCTCCCCCCGGACAATGGTTTCGCGAAGCGCACAGCACCCCGGATCCTCAGCGGATCCGGGGTGCTGTTTTCGATGTCGAGGGTGATTCGGTGTCAAAGCCGTCCGTCTCTCTGCGCCGGTACGCCCTCCAGGGCCAGGAGGAATCGTTTTGCCTCTATTCCGCCGGCGTAGCCGGTGAGGCTGCCGTCCGAGCCGATGACCCGGTGGCAGGGCACAACGATACTGATGGGATTCCGGCCCACCGCGCCGCCGACGGCCCGGGGGCTGGTCCCAAGCAGCTCCGCCAGTTGGCCGTAGGTCACGGTCCGGCCGAAGGGAATGTCCCGCAGGGCCCGCCAGACGGTCCTCTGAAAGGGCGTCCCGGCAGGGGTCAGGGGAAGATCGGACGGGTCCGGGGCGCGGCCTGCGAAGTAGTCGTCCAGCCACCGGGCTGCCCGGGCCAGGGCGGGGGGCGCGTCTTCCCTTTGGCAGGGTGTGGCCGGCGGGGCCAAAAGGGTTTCCGCCTGCTTGTCCTCGGGCAGGACCAGGACGGTGATCCCCTTCTCCCCTGCCCGCAGGGTCAGAAGGCCCACCGGGGAGGGATAGCGCACCTCATATTCCATGTCGTCTCCTCCGTTTCCGACGCGATGTGCGTTTTTTGATCGATTCTTCTTTAATTATAGCGTGGTACCTCCTCGCAGGCAAGGGTGCGGACGGCAAAACAAACGACCGAAGGATGGCTCCCTCGGCCGTTTGTCCTGTTTATGGGACATTATCTGTCATAGTCGTCATACCGGCCCCGGCGGCGGTCGTTGTAGCGGTCCCGCCGGTCGTCGTACCGGTCTCTGGCGTCCCGGTAGCGGTCCTGCCGGTCATCATCATAGCGGTCGTAACGGTCTCTGGGGCTGTCGTACCGGTCATACCGGTCCCGGGGCCTCCGGTCTCTGGGATCGTCATACCCGTCGTCATAGTCGTCGTAGCCGTCATCGTATCCGTCGTCGTACTCGTCGTCAAAGGGGTCTCCGTCATCCTGCCGGCGCTTCCAGGCCAGATAGCCGCAGATTCCGCCGATGACCACCACCGCCGCCAGGATACCCAGGATCAGGGGCAGGCGGCTCCCGCCATCGCTTTGGTTGGCGGGAACGGTATCGTAGGTCTTCTCCCACTGGGCGTACAGGGTGGCGTCCCCTGTGAGGGTCAGCTTGTCGCCGCTCTGGTACTTGGTCCCCCGCCCATCGGCGGAGAGGCACCAGCCGGTGAAGTCGTAGCCTGTGCGCTTGAAGGCGTTCTCCGCGATCACCGCCTGCTCATTGGCGGAGAAGACCCGCCGGGGCATCTGCCCGGTGCCGCCGTTGCCGTCGTAGGACAGGGTGTACTGGGGGGCCCACCAGGCATAGAGGATATCCTCCTCCCGGGTCAGGGTGTAGGACTCGCCCCCGGTGTAGGTCTTGCCCTGGCCGTCGGGGGTGGCGCACCAGCCCGCCAGCTTGTAGCCCGCCCGGCTGTAGAGGACCTCAGAGGGGGCGGGCAGGGTCACGTCCTCCCCGGTGATCCCGTCGATGGTCACCAGCCGCCCGGAGCCGCCGTTGAGGTCCAGGGTGAGCTTGTCCGCCTTGGAGGACCAGGCAGCCCGTAGGGTCACGTCTCCGCTGCCTACGGTAAGGGTATTGCCGCTGACCTTGGCGCCCGCGCCGGCGGCCACGGTCCAGCCGTCAAAGAAGTAGCCGGAGCGGGCGGGCTGGGGCAGGGAATTCAGATCCACCTGCTGGCCCGCCGACAGGTCCTCCTGCCAGAGGAAGGTACTGCCCTTTCCGGTGAGGCTGCCGCCGTTGAGGTCCAGGGTCAGAGTGTAGCCCGTCTTCTTGGCCGGGGCCGGGGCAGGCTGGATGGTGTCCCTGCCGCTGCCGCTCAGGTCGGTCTCCTGGCCGGTCTCCAGGTCCAGGTAGGTCACGTCCATCTTGGCGGTGGCGGTCACGGCCGACTGGCCGGCGGTCTGTCCGCTGACCCGGCACTGGATCTGGCCGCCCATGTCGGTGTCCACCTCCAGGGCGGTCACCACCAGGCCCTCGGTCTTGTCCGCGGTCCAGTGGCTCTGGTCCAGGGTCATGGTCTCCCCGTCCTCGGTCTGGTAGATGGCCTGGACCGAGCTGGGGTCGATGGTCAGCCCGGCGGGGGCCTGGATGGTAAGGGTCATGGACACCCGGCTGGTCCCCTCGCTGTCCGGCTCGGCCACCTTGGCGGTGCAGGCCAGGACCACCCGGCCGTCGCTGCCGGTGTGGGTGAGCTCCACCGTGGGCTGCTGGGGAGCGGCCAGGGCCTGGGGGCCCAGAAGCAGGAGCGCCAGCAAACAAACGGCCAGACGCATCCCAAGGTTCTTTCCTGTTCCAAACGCAAGTCTCATGACGATCCCTCCTTCTGGTTGTCTCGTGTAGGAGCGTTTCTTTCGGTTACTGTCCGATGGTGGCGTAGCGGCCCTGCATCTTCTCGCTGGAGGCGTTGTAGATGCTGACCTCATAGATCACGTCCTGGACGTTGTAGTCCGCCACCATCTGGGAGATGGTGTTCTTGGTGTACCGGGCGTCCACCCAGTAGATGTACTCGTAGTGGTCCACCAGCCAAGGGATGAAGGCGTTGCCGAAGGAGTCCTTCACCACCATAACGGCGCTGCCGTCGTGGATGGTCTCATTGTGGGCCACGGAGAAGGGCCGGTCGCCGCCCACGAAGGTGGCGTAGAGCTGGGTCTTGTTGTAGTCCGACACGTCGTTGATGATGGGCCAGTCCACCACGGAGCCGTCCTCATAGGTCATGGTCATCCGGTTGGTCCCCTTGGGGACGTAGGCGATGACGGTGTCCGGGTTGGAGGCCAGGGCGGGGGACTGGTTGCTGCTGGAGTAGAAGGTCCCCAGGAAGTCGGGGAACTCCATGGTCTCATAGTCCTTGTAGTCGTGGGGCTGGATGCCCTTCTCCTTACAGAACTCCACATAGGCGTAGTAGGCGCCCAGGGCAGTCCAGTGGTGGTCGGTGTGGAAGTAGATATACTCGGCGTTGTGTTTCCGCAGGGCGCTGACGGAGTCAATGGCGTGGACCCCGTCGGCCAGACGGTCGTTGATGAAGTTGATGGCGTCCTGCTCGTTGCTGGCCCCCATGTCGTCCACCACGCTCTGGTCCAGCATGGCGCCGGAGCTGGTGGGAGGCACCAGGACGTAGAGGTTCACCTTATCCCCCACCCGGTCGTAGATGGCGTTCATGGTGGCGGCGAAGTTGGCGTTGTTCTGCTCCATGAAGTAATAGAGCTGATAGCCGCAGTTGTCGGTGATATAGATCTTGCCGGCCTGCTCGCCCAGGTCCCGGACGGTGCCGTCGGGGAGGGTCTCCTCTGTTTCCACCGGAGCCGTCTCGGCTTCGGTCTCATCTTCGATCTGGGCGGCCTGGCCCTCCAGGCCCTCACCGCTCTCGGGGATGGCGTCAGCCACCAGATTGCCCTCCTGGCCGGCGGCGTCCACGATCTGGGTGCCCCGGATGCCGTAGAGGCTCTCCAGCTTCTGGCTCACGGCGATCATGGGCTCCCGGAGGGGGTAGGTATCGGCGTACCAGGTGTCGATCCCCTTGAACCAGGTACCGTCGGCGAAGTCAGCCCAGGAGAACTCCGGGAACTTGGCCAGGTCCCGCTTTTCCAAGGTGGAGGTCTCCGGCCGCAGGAAGAGGAGAAGGCCGATGATGCACATCACCGCCATCACAGCCCCGAAGGCCATGATCTTGATGCCCCGGATCATTCCGTTGAGGTGGGCACGTTCTTTTCTTGTCATGATGCAGCGCCCTCCTCTCAGAATCTAAAGTACAGGAAGGGATTGTAGCTGTCCCCCGCCAGGGCCGCCGCCGCCAGAAGCAGCAGGAACACGGGGATGGCGATCTCCACCACGCCGTTGAGCCAGAAAAGGCCCCGGCTGCGGAGGGAGAGGTTCTTCAGCAGATTCCGCAGGCCACGGCCCACTGGGGTGGAGGCAATGGTGCAGAAGATCAGGAAGAAGACGTTGTTCTTGAAGGCCAGGGCCACGTCCACACTGGTCAGGCCGTTGCCGTTGAGGCCGAAGAGGCCCTTCACCGCCGTGGCCATCAGGGTAAAGTCAGTGAACTTGAAGAGGATCCAGCTAAACATCACCAGCAGGAAGACCCCGACGGCCTTCACCGGGGCGGGGAGGCCGGACAGCGCGCCCTTGAGGACGAACCGCTCGATGCCGATGAGGACCCCGAAGAAGAGGCCCCACAGGACGAAGTTCCAGCTTGCCCCGTGCCACAGGCCCGTCAGGAACCAGACCACAAAGAGGTTGCGGAGCTGGAGGACCATGGGCACCCGGTTGCCCCCCAGGGGGATGTACACATAGTCCCGGAAGAAGCTGCCCAGGGAGATGTGCCACCGCCGCCAGAACTCGGAAATACTCTGAGAGATGTAGGGGTAGTTGAAGTTTTCCTTGTAGTGGAAGCCGCACATAAGACCCATGCCGATGGCCATATCAGAGTATGCGGAGAAGTCCAGATATATTTGCAGGGTAAAGGCGAAAGCCGCCAGGAGGATCCCCAGGGCGGGGACCTGGGCCAGGGCGTCGGCTCCCTGGTCGAAGAACTGGTCGGCGATGGCGGCGCAGCCATTGGCCAGGATGGC
The DNA here is from genome assembly GCA_902781745.1 of Oscillospiraceae bacterium. GTDB lineage: Bacteria > Bacillota > Clostridia > Oscillospirales > Oscillospiraceae > Evtepia. The sequence continues at coordinate 62,516 of CACZKM010000016.1, read as the reverse complement.
TTTCTTGGCCAGGCCCACGGTGAACCGGGTGACGCCGGTGCTGATCTCCGCCAGGGTGGGCTTCCGGGTGACGATGTCCCGCTGGATGTCCTGGTAGCGGACGATGGGGCCGGCGATGCACTGGTGGAAGAGGCTGGCGTAGAGCAGGAGCATCCAGTAGCTGGACTGGGCCCTCACCTGCCTCCGGTAGACGTCCACCACATAGGAGATGAGCTGGAAGGTATAGAAGGAGATGCCGATGGGCAGGACGATGTGGGGGATGGGCCAGTCGGCGCGGAAGAGGCCGGAGAAGGTGGCCACCAGGAAGCCGGTGTACTTGAAGATCCCCAGGATCACCAGGCACAGGGCGATGGTGACGGCCAGGGCGGTTTTTCGCCGCCTGTCCTCCCTCCTCATCCCCTGGATGACCAGCGCGCCCACCCAGCAGATGAAGACCATCCCCACCAGGAGGATCAGGTATCGCGGACCGGACCAGGAATAAAAAATCAAGGAGAAGACAAGCATGGCGATGTTCTTTCCCTTGACAGATCGGATCAGTAATTGTGAGAGGATATTTGCCGCCAGAAATAAAAAGACGAACAGCAAGCTGGCAAAGACCATGGCAGGCGCCCCTTTCCCCTAAAGAAGCTCTGATCGGCCCGCGTGGAGACGCCTGCGGCCCGCTCAGAGATCCTTTAAGAATGGTAAGGAAAGGATAGCATATCCCCCGGCGCAATTCAACGCTTTTCGATGGATTCAAAAATTAAATTTTGGTACGAAAAAGTAACATGATTTTGTCTATTTTTTCGGCAGGAACGACAAGAAACCCACGCCCGGCGGGGGGTGGGTTTCTCACTGGGTTTTCCTTGCCGGATTCAGGGCCAGGAAGAGGGCCCCGCCGCAGAGCAGGCCCAGGGGGACGCTGACCTCCTTGAGGGAAAGCCAGACGGTCAGGTTGGCCACCGGCTGGAGGGCACCGCCGTCAGCCATCCGCTGAATGAAGGGGGCGGTGGCGCAAACGAAGGCCGTCTCCGCCAGGAGCAGGCCTCCCGCGATCCCGGCGATCCGCCTGCCCCGCCGCCCCAGAGAGAGGTCCCAGCGCAGGGCCATGAGGGCCAGGAGGGCGGCTCCCAGCAGCATCGCGGTCACGGCCTGGTATCCGCCCCGGAAGAGGATCGTAAAGGAATAGTCGTAGGTCCGGTTCGTATACAGCCGGACACAGGGCCACAGCAGCCGCGCCCCCACAAACCACAGGATTACCGCCAGGCCCAGCAGAAGAACGGCCGCCCCGATCCGCCGGCTCGTCGGCGGGGACTGCGCCGGACGGGTCCCGTAGAGAAGGGTGGTCACGTCCGTCCCCAGAGCCCCGGCGATGGCCTCCAACTGGTCCAGGTCCGGGCGGGAGGTCCCCCGCTCCCAGTTGGAGATGGTTTGGCGGGTGACGTAGAGCTGTTCCGCCAGTTGGTCCTGGGTCAGGCCCCGGGCGGTCCGGAGCTTCTTGATGTTTTTTCCGATGGTCATTCCCCTCACCTCGCCCCTATCCTAGCCGAACCCCATAAAAAAGTCACGCAAAGAACCTTTGCGCGACCTTTTTGTGTGGGAATGACGGCAGGGATCAGTCGATCCAGCCCTTTTCGCTCCACTGGATGATCTGGTCGTAGTCGTGGCCGAAGAGGAGGGTGGCGTTGTATTCCTTCTCCATGGCCTGGATGCGCCTGAGGTTCTCAAAGAACTCATCGGTGGTGGCGTTGATGGTGCCGCCGGGGGGGAGCTCCTTTTGATAGCTGTCGGCGGTGTAGAGGGTGTCGCTGGTGGTGATGATGGTCCCGCTGTGCTCGGTCCGCAGGATCATGCCGATGACTCCGGGGGTGTGGGCGGCCTGAATGAAGAGGGTCAGGTCGGGGGCCAGGTCCGTGGTCTCGTTGATGGTCTCAAAGCCCACCCCCTCCACGTCGAAGAGGGAGCGGATGTAGGCCCCGCCATGGCCGGTCATCACCTTGAAGTAGGCCTCCTTCAGGTCGGCCTCGGATACCAGGACGTGCCGGATGGCCTTGGTGCCCACGAAGTCCTTCAGGCCGCCGGCGTGGTCGAAGTGGAGGTGGGAGATGATGATGCGGTCGATATCATGGGGGGTCAGCCCCTTGGCCGCCAGGGCGTCCTTGATGGAGATACAGTCTACCACCGGGTAGTCGTGGAGCATCTCCCTGGTATAGGCGGTCAGGTGCTCCGGGCTGTTGCCCGTGTCGTAGAGCAGGTTCCCCAGGGTGGGGTGCTGGATGAGGATGGCCACGGCGGGAGACTTCACCATCTCCTGCTCGTCGGGGGTCTCCACCAGGCGAAATTTCGGAAACGCCATGTGTCCCAGATACAGTACGCTGATCTTCATACCCATGCTGCATTCTCCTTTTTCCATGGGGCATTTCCCCAGGCTGTTACCCTTATTGAACCGTATCCGGCGGGAAAAGTCAAGAAAAACCGACGGAGCCCGTGGCGTCCGCCGGTTTTCTTTGTCTTAATCAGAAGTAGTTGAGGGGATTGACGCGGGTGCTGCTGGAGCTGCCGGTCCAGACCTCGAAGTGAAGGTGGTTGCCGGTGGAGCTGCCCGTGGAGCCCACGTATCCGATGACCTGGCCCTGGGCCACGGTCTGGCCGGCGGAGACGGCCCGGGAGGACATGTGACAGTACATGGTCCGGGTGCCGTCGGCGTGGGTGATGGCAACGTGGTTGCCGTAAGAGGAGCCGTAGGTGGACAGGACCACCACGCCGCTCTTGGCCGCCATGATGGGGGTGCCGCCGGGGGCGGGGACGTCACAGCCGCCGTGGAGCTCCCGGCCGTGGAAGGGGCAGATGCGGTAGCCGAAGGGGGACGAAACCCGGGTGTACCCCGACAGGGGCCAGATCATGCCGCCGCTCCCCGTCCGGGTGACGGTGGCTGTGGTGGGAGCCGCGGCGGTCTGTCCGCCGCCCTGGCTGGCCTTGGCTGCCGCTGCTTTGGCCGCGGCCTCCTGGGCCGCCTTGGCGGCCGCCGCCTGCTTTGCCGCCTCGGCGGCCTTCCGCTGGGCCTCGATCTGGGCGGCGTACTGGCGCTCCGCCTGGCTGATCTGGGCTGCCATGGCGTCTGCGTCCTCCTGAAGATCCTCCATCTGTCCGGCGTAGGCCGCAGACTGGCTGTTAAGCTGGCTGATCAGGGCGTTGACCTGGTTCTCCTCAGCCTCCAGCTCGGCTTTCTGGGCGTTGAGCTGGGCTCTCACCTGCTCCTCCTCGGCCTTGGCCTCCTCCAGGTCCTTCTTGGCGTTTTCCACTTTGATGCGGGCCGCCTCCAGTTGGTCCCGGATCTCCTGGTCGTAATCCATGATCTCACCGACGGTGTTCATCTGGTCCAGGAAGTCGGAGAAGCTGTCGGAGTTGAAAAGCACCGCCCAGTAGGACACCTCGCCGTCCTCCTCCATAGAGCGGACCCGCTCGCAGAAGAGCTCATAGTAGCGGGCCTCCTCGGCCTTGGCCTCGGCCAGCTCCTGCTCCTTCTGGGCGATCTGGGCGGTGAGGTCGGCAATGGTCTGCTCGGAGACAGCGATCTGGCTGCGCAGGACGTTGATCTTCTGCTCCAGGAGCTGCTTCTGCTGGAGGGCGTTGCTCTTGGACGCGGCCACGGCGTTGATCTGCTTCTGCAGGTCGGCCTTCTCCTTCTCCAGGGCCGCCGCCTGAGACTTCAGGCCGTTGATCTCCTCCTTGGTCACCGCCAGGCCGGTCATGGGCAAGGCGGACAGGAGGAGGGTCAGGGTCAGCAGCAGGGCCAGGAACCGGCGGACCGGCCTTCCCTGCCGCGTAAGTATCGTGTGCATGGGACTCACCTTCTTGTGTGGTGTCGGGCGGCAGGACGCCGGAAACGGGGCATCCTGTCACAGGTGCAGTATAGCAGGGTTCGACGAAAATTTCAATAAAGAAACAAAATATTTACAATTCTGTTACAGTTTCTCTATCCAACCCCTCCGTCTTTGCCCAAATAGACGAAAAAACAGCGGGGAATGTTCCCCGCTGCGAAAAAACAACATATTGTTTTGATTGGAGAATCGTATCATACTAGTCTCAATGAAAAAGCTTGAAAAGCTTTTTCTAGCGCCGAAGGCGCGTTTGAGACTGCATGAGACGGCATGACGCCCTTGCGCGGCATGCGCGTGCGCAGCACGCGGATTCCCAAATGAATGCTTTTCATTTGGGAATCGTATCAGTCCGATTCCTTCCGGTGGAAGCCCCAGCCGCAGACGCTGTAGAAGGAGGGGCCGATGTGGGCGCCGATGATGGGACCCAGGTTGATGCACTCCACCACGGTCCCCGGTTCCACCACGGCCTCCACCTGCTTTTTCACCGCCTCCACCTTGTCGTAGAGAGAGGTGTGGCCGATGTAGACCAGCTTGGGTACATCGGGGACGCCCTGTTCTTTCTTATATCCGTCCACCAGCATCTTGACCGCAGCCTTCTCGCCCCGGGCCTTGGCCACCACATCCAGCTTTCCCTCGTCGTTGATGATGAGGATGGGCTTGATGTTCAGCATGGTGCCCACAGCGGCCACCGCGCCGCTGACCCGGCCCCCCTTATGGAGGTAGTTCAAATCGCCCACCATGAAGCGGTGGCACATATATTTCTTCTTTTCTTCCAGCCAGGCGGCGTTTTCTTCGATGGTCATGCCGGCAGCCCGGTTCATGAGGGCCACCGTCGCCAGGATCCCCTGGCCCTGGGTGGCGGAAAGGGTGTCCACCAGGATGAGCTTTCTGTCGGGGAATTCCTCCCGGAGCTGGGTCGCGGCGATCTGCACGTTGTCGAAGGTGGCGGTGAGGCCGGAGGACATACACAGATAGAGAATGTCGTGGCCGGCTTCCAGCAGCGGCTTCCACGCGTCGATATAATTATAGGGCGAGATCTGGGAGGTGTGGACCTCCGCGCCCTTTTTCTGTGCCGCGAAAAGAGCGTCGCAGTGCTTGTCGTGATCCGGCGACTCGGTGTGGCAGGTGAACACCTCACCGTTGACGACATACTCCATCGGAATGATCCTGAGATCATACTCCTCGTAAATGTGGGCGGGAAGATCCGCTGAAGAATCCGTGAAAATCAAATAGTTATCCATAGTTGGCGCTCCTGTTAAGATCGAAGATTCGACAAGCGGCAGGATCACAGGGGCTCTCCTGCTCCCGTCGGCAACTGTTTTCGGTCGTTTCCTTGTATTTTAATGAAAGCGCATCGGATTGTCAATACCGGAACAAGGCCCGGACCTGGCCGATGTAATAAAGGGACCCGAAGGCGCAGACCACGCCGTCTTTTCCCGCGCGGGCTGTCGCCTGCTTTACCGCCTCCCGGATGGAAGCGCAGGGTACGGCCTCCGCCCCCCTCCCTTGCAGATAATCCGCCAGGGCCTGGGCGGAGAGGGCCCGGGGCGTGGGCGGGGCGATGGTGTAGAACCGGTCGGCCAGGGGGAGGACCGCGTCGAACATCCCGCCGTAGTCCTTATCCCTCAGGACCCCGGCCACGAAGACGATCTTTGTCCCGGGGAAATAGGTCTCCAGGCTCAGGCGCAGGGCCTCCGCGCCATCGGGGTTGTGAGCGCCGTCGATAAGCACCGCGGGATCCCGCTGAAGAAGCTCGAACCGTCCCGGCCATGCCGCCCGGTCCAAGCCCCGGCGGATGGCCTCGTCGGTCACCGGCCAGCCAAGGTCCCGGAGCAGGGCCGCTCCCTGGGCCGCCAGGGCGGCGTTTTCGATCTGGTAGGTTCCCAGGAGGGCGATGTGCAGCCCCGCATACCCCGGCAGGTCGAAAGACTGGCCATTCAGGTCCGGCCGGGCGGTGCGGACGGGAAGGGCCGCTTTGTGAAGGGTGGCTTTTCTCTCCCAGCACACGGTCTGGAACACCGCGTCCACCGCCGGGCTCTGGGGCGCGGCAAGGACGTTGCCGCCGGCCTTGATGATCCCCGCCTTTTCCCAGGCGATCTTGGGGAGGGTGTCCCCCAGGGTCTCCATGTGGTCCAGGCCGATGGCGGTGATGATGGCAAGCTCCGGGCAGTCGATGACGTTGGTGGCGTCCAGCCGCCCCCCCAGGCCCACCTCCAGGACCACCAGGTCGGCGTTGCGCTCCCGGAACCAGAGGAAGGCCATGGCGCAGACCAGCTCAAACTCCGAGGGGATGGCCTCTTCCCGGGCCTCCATAACGGCCACGGCGTCCCGGACGGTCTCGGCGCAGCGGCCCAGGTCGGCCTCGGGGATCTCCTCCTCCCCCATGCGGATGCGCTCGGTAAACCGCTCCAGGAAGGGGGAGGTGTAGATCCCAACCCGGAGACCGGCCTCCATCAGGACAGAACTGAGAAAAGCCGTGGTGGAGCCCTTCCCGTTGGTGCCGGCGATATGGACGAACCGCAGGTCCTTCTGGGGGTCTCCCAGCAGGGAGAGAAGGGTGCGGATGGCGTTTAAGTTGAAGGGCTCCTCCCCGTCGGCCAACTGCCGGGGGGCGAAGCGGGGCTGGGCGCTGATGAAGTCCAGCGCTTCCCGATAGGTCATGATACAGGTTCCTCCTTTTTCATCCCCCGGGTCAGAGACGCGGCGGGCCGGACCAGAAGGGTCAGGACCACGATGTGGAAGGCCAGGGTCACCAGCTCCTTGGGCAGCCGGGACACCACCAGGGTCCACACGGGGGCCCCGTAGAGGATGTGGAGCCACAGGCTGGTGAGCAGGAGACCGATGAGGACCTGGTAGACCACGCAGGCCAGGACCACCCGGGTCACGGTCAGCTTCTTCCGCAGAATCAGGCCGAAGATGACCCCGGAGAGGGCCGCGCTGACGGTGAAGCCCGGGAAGTAGGGCCCGGTGGGCCGGACCACATAGCCCAGCAGGTCGGACAGGGCGCCCACCACGCCGCCTACGCCGGGGCCGAAGAGCATCCCGGCCACAGCCACGGGGATGTTGGAAAAGCGGATCTCCATGACCTCGGTGAGGGAGATCTTGAAGAAGCTGAGAATGACGGCGATGGCCAGGAGCATGGCGGCCCCGGTGAGGACCCGGACGTTCTTCAATTTGGACATAAGAAAACCTCGCGACCGTGGAACCGCAAGAGGGATTCTTTTCGTCCCGGTGACAACTCCCTGTTCACCGGGCACTTAACGCTCCACAGTCTACTCTGCGTATTTGATACGTTTATTATAGCGCGCGGGAATGGAAAAGCAAGAGGAAACGGGAAAAAACCCGCTTCCTCTGTCAATTCATCAGGATCATCACCGCCATCAACGTCAGGATTGCCACTGTGCAAACCAACGCGACTCCGGTGAGAATCCCCTCTGTACGCTTTCCCAGCAGTTTGGTGAAAAGCGCGTACAACCCTAGGCCCAGAAGAGCACCGGCGGTGTTTGTGATCAGGTCCGTGACGTCCGCGTTTCCGATGCGAAGAATGTACTGCGCCGCCTCCAGGGAATAGCTGACAGCCAAGGCGGTCAGCAGAGTCCGTCTCCCCCTCCCCGGTCCCCACAGAAGGGATAGATAAAGGCCCATGGGGACAAACAGAAGGATATTTGCCCGTATCTCTCGGAGTTGGTTCCTGATGAGATCCGGACTGCTCCTGTCCAGGCGAAAGGGGTACAGGTTCAAAACAGGCTTGTCCATCTGCTCTGCCAAGATCTCAGATGGCGGCTGCAACTTACACAGGATCGCCCACACCAGCACCGCAGCGTAGCAGAGGAACAGCACCGTCAGCATTCTCTTTCTCCATCGGGACATCTCCCTTTCCCCCTCTCGTTTGCTGCGATGATAACAGGCGAAGATTGGGATTCTCTTAATCCTCCGTAAAAAATTCATTAAAAATGCGCCACCTGGTCCTCCCGGATGGCGCATTGCCTCATTCCTCCGTTACGATCACATCCACCGGACAGTCCTCCGCCGCCTGGACCGCGTCGGCCTCCCGCCCCTGAGGGACCGTGTTTGACACCGGCCGGGCGATGCCCCCGTCGTCCATTTGGAAGAGGTCGGGGTATTCCTCCGTGCACAGGCCGCAGCTGATGCAGCCCTCAATGACCTTGACTTTCATGGCGCGCCTCCTTCCCGGCTCATGGCCGGTCCTTGCCCCTAGCATGTCCGGCGCGGAGAAAACTATGCGGAGTCTTCCTCTCCGAGACAGAAAAACGCCCCGGAGCCGATTGATCTGATCGGTTCCGGGGCGATTCTGCTCAGAGAGGGTATCAGCCGTAGCAGTAATAGCTGGTGCTGGCGAAGTAGCCGCTGTTGAAGTAGATGGTCTTCCACACGCCGGTGCCCTGCTTGAAGTTAGCCTGGAAAATGACGTTGGAGGGCATATCCACCTGGCCCATCATGGCCTTCTTGGCGGAGGTCACGCAGGTTTGCCAGTTATAGGTGCCGTTGCGGGCGTCCTTGTCCTTGATGGCCTGGGTGGCGGTGGCGGTGGCATAGTTGCCGGAGTACTGGCCCCGCTGGGTGATGACGCCGTAGATGGTGTTGGGGAAGCGGCTGTCCGCCACCCGGTTCAGGACCACCTGGGCCACGTATTCCCGGAGCTGCTCCGTGGTGCCGCCGGCCTCGTAATAGACGGTGGTAGCCAGGATGCGGATGTCCTCGTCGGTGTACCGGGCGAGCTTCCAGTAGCCCTGGATGGCCGCCTGGGCCTCCTGCCAGGTGCTCTTGGCCGCCTGGACATAGACGCTGCTGTCAGAGTAACCCTTCTTCCGCAGGGTCTCGGCGGTAAGATGGGCCTGGGCCTGGACGGCCTGCTGCTCCCGGATTGCGGTCATGCAGGCGGTATAATTGCTGTTGCTGCCCGCGGCGGAGGCCGCCGGCACCATCGCGGCGATCATGGAAACGCACAGCAGAGCCGCGATCAAAATCTTCTTCATGGTGTTCTCCTTCTGGGAGCGCCGTCACAGGAGATCTCAGGGGCACGGGCCGAGACCCCGGACTGGGCAGCTCCTTGTCTTCCAAACCTTCCTCACCCGGGCAATACCACCCAGGCCGTGCCTACCGGTGCATTATACACGATGGCGCGGCCTTTTTCAAATCCTGCCAAAGGGCGTTTTTCCGCGGAAACGCCGGGATTTCTTGGGTGATATCCACAAAAACGATGGGAGAATACCGCCATTCTTTTGCGTTTTGTCTCCATTTCGTTTTGATTTGTTACCATTCTGTAAATATTATAAGGTTTTTTCAGCGCTTTACACAAATTATTTAGATGAATTATCGGCAATCAGCCGATTCTTCTGATAAAAAGTCTTTGTGCGCAAGGGGTTATGCTCTTCGGCGTTTTCCCCACACGATGGTTAAAAATCGTGAAAATCCGGCTTCCGACGGGCCAGGAAGGCCTCCATGCCCTCCTTTTTGTCGTTGGTGGCGAAGGCCAGGCCCAGCAGGTCCATCTCCCGGTTCCCGCCGCTGATCACGTCCACATTCATGCTGTTGTTGATGGAGGCCTTGGCCAGGGAAACGGCATAGCTGGCCTTGGAGGTGATCTTCTCCGCCATCTTCAGGCAGAAGTCCATCAGCTCCTCCTGGGGGACCACATGGTTGGCCAGGCCCATGCGATAGGCGTCCTCGGCGTTCAGAGTGTCGCAGGTGAAGATGAGCTCCTTGGCCCGGCCCACGCCGATGATCCGGGCCAGCCGCTGGGTGCCGCCGCCGCCGGGGATGATCCCCAGGCTGACCTCCGGCAGGCCGAAGCGGGCGTTCTCCGAGGCCACCCGGATGTCGCAGGCCAGGGTGAGCTCGCAGCCGCCGCCCAGGGCGAAGCCGTTGACCGCGGCGATGGTCACCTGGCGCATATTCTCCAGGAGGTTGGCCGCCTTGTGGCACAGCCCTCCCAGGAACCGGCCCTCGATGGCGGACTGGTGGACCATCTGGGCGATGTCCGCCCCGGCGGCAAAGGCCTTCTTGCCCGCGCCGGTGAGGATGACGACCTTGATGTCGCTGTTTTTCTCCACGTCCTGGAGGGTGGCGATGATCTCTTCATAGACCTGATTGTTCAGGGCGTTGAGGCAATCCGGACGGTCTAGGGTCACGATGGCCACGGGAGCCCGCAGTTCCAGCTTGACAAAGTCCATATTCGTTTCCTCCTAGTCGTAATAATATTTGTATCGCGAACGATGATGTGCGTTCTGTTGGTTGCCGCGCCTTACGGGCTTTACCGCAGCCCCCGGACGGTCCGGTCGAAGGCCTGCTTGAGCCGGACGATGGTCCGGGCGGTGAAATCCCCCGCCTGCCAGCCTCCGCCGGCCATGGCGGCGTCCCGGACGGGGCCCTCCAGAAGCTGGTCCATGAGCTCGTCGAAGAATTCCCCCTCGCACAGGTGGATGGTGGCGACGGAGAGGTTTTCCAGCCAGAACAGATCCGTAACGTCCATCCCCGTCTGGTCCTCGAACCGGGCCAGCAGGTAGACCCCGCGGGGCATTCCCCGGACGATGGGGCGGCGGACCACGGTGAAGAAGACCTCCCCCTGCCAGCGGTGGAACACGTCCCAGACCCGGTCGGGGGCCACCCGCCAGTACAGCTCCCGCAGGAGCCGCCGGCCGTTGTTTCCCCCCACCCGGAGCCAGCGCAGCAGGCCCTCCTCGGTGCGGCTCATCATGGCCCGGCCGGTGGTCCGGCTGAGATGGGGAGCCTGGAGGGGCGGGGGAAGAAAGGCCCCGGACAATTCCCGGAAGACCTCCGCCGTCTGTCCGATCCGTTTGTCTTCCGCCCCGGTGGTCTCGTCGGAGATGCGATTGAGGATCTCCAGCAGCTCCCTGGCGTGCATGTGGTGGACCCTGGTCTCCCCGCCGTCGGTGACCACCATGTCGTAGATGATCTCCCCCACCGCCTGGACAGCCTGGAAATAGGCGCCGATGGTGGCGCACTGCTGACCCTTGGCCAAATCATCCCGGGACTTGAGATAGCGGTCGAAGGCCTCCAGCTCCCGGCCGGGGTTGATCTCCAGGACCCGGATCAGCTTGCCCACCACGTTGGACTCGAAGTCGGTCTCCCCGAAAAAGCCGCTGGCGTTCTGGCTGACCCGGCCGAGAAAGCTGGCGCACCAGGCCCGGCCCTGGGGGCCCAGCTTGTGCTGGAAATCCATATTCAGATAGCGGACCCGCAGCTCACCGCCGGGCCCCTGGTCCCGCTCCACCAGGTACAGATCTCCCCGCTGGGGCGGGCCGTAGAAGTCGGCGTACCACTTGAAGAGGAGGTAAAAGCTGTCCTCCTGCTGGGCCGCGGCCACCCAGGCCATGGTCGTCCAGGCCTCGCGCATGGGCGTCCCCTTCCCGGCATACCGGTCGAACATCCAAGCGATCTTGGGGTCCGACAGGACGTCGTGGTACATCCAGCAGATCCTGTGCTGGTCCGTGTCATCCATCAGCAGCTCCAGGGATGTCCGGTCCAGATAAATCGGGTCATCAAAGCTCATGGGCAGGCCTCTTCTTCCATCGTTATGCTCCGCAGAAACAACGCATCCTATGCTCCGTTGACCAAAAGGAGGGTCTCCCTTCGATCAAACGACATTATAAGGACTTATATTATAGCAGGAATGGCACAAGTCTTCAATGCGGATGGGGGGATTTTTCAGAAAAAAGTCACGAAACCGGAAAAAAACGGCCCCGAACGCTGCGTTCGGAGCCGTTTTGCTCATTCTGTTTCGTGAAAGGTCTGGGGCACCGGGTCAAAGGTGAGGATCTCGTCCTCCACCGCCGGGGGGACCTCCACCGCCGGGGGGACCTCCTCCACGGGGGCGTCTCCGCCGCCGGCCTGCATCTGGGCCCACTGTTCCTTGGTGATGAGGATCTGCCGGGGCTTGGCCCCCTCGGAGGGGCCCACGATCCCCTGCTGCTCCATCTGGTCCAGCAGGCGGGCCGCCCGGGCGTAGCCCAGCTTCAGCCGCCGCTGGAGCATGGAGGCGGAGGCCTGGCCCAGGTCCAGAACCACGTCCACGCCGGCGTCGAAGAGCTCGTCCTTCTCCTCCCCGGGACCCTCCCCGGCGGGGTAGGCGCCGCCCTTGCCCTTGCCGGACTCGGCGGCGTGCTGCTCGATCTGCTCCATTACCGTGTCGTCGTACTCGGCGGCGCAGTTGGCCTTGACGCTGTCCACCACCGCCGACACCTCCTCGTCGGAGATGAAGCAGCCCTGGACGCGGAGGGGCTTGTCCAGCCCCAGGGGATACCAGAGCATATCGCCCTTGCCCACCAGCTTCTCCGCCCCGGTGATATCCAGGATGATCCGGGAGTCCAGGGAGGAGGCCACGGCGAAGGCGATGCGGGAGGGGATGTTGGATTTCATGAGGCCGGTGATCACGTCCGCCGAGGGCCGCTGGGTGGCCAGGACCAGGTGAACCCCGGCGGCGCGGCCCATCTGGGCGATGCGGACGATGGACTCCTCGGCCTCCTTCCCCGCCACCATCATCATATCGGCCATCTCGTCGATGATGATGACGATCTTGGGGATGGGCTCCAGGTTCTCCTGGCCCTTGGCCCACTGGTTGTAGGAGGAGAGCTCCCGGACTCCGGCCTCAGCCATGACCCGGTAGCGGCGCATCATCTCCACCACCGCCCACTGGAGGGCCCCGGCGGCCTTCTTGGGGTCGGTGACCACGGGGATCAGGAGGTGGGGGATGCCGTTGTACACCGCCAGCTCCACCACCTTGGGGTCCACCATGATGAGGCGGACCTCTTCCGGGGTGGACTTATAGAGCAGGCTGACGATGAGGGAGTTGATGCACACGGATTTGCCGGACCCGGTGGTGCCGGCGATGAGGACGTGGGGCAGCTTGCCGCAGTCCCCCACGATGTAGTTGCCGCCGATGTCCTTGCCCACGGAGAAAGCCACGGTGGACTTGTGCTGCTTGAAATCCCGGCTGTCCAGGACCTCCCGGACGGGGACCGGAGTGACCACCTTGTTGGGCACCTCGATGCCCACTACGGAGATCTTCCCCGGCACCGGGGCGATGCGGACGCTGGAGACTCCCAGGGCCAGGGCCACGTCGTCAGAGAGGTTGGTGAGCTTGTTCAGCCGCACCCCCTGCTCCAGGGCCACATCGTAACGGGTGACGGAGGGGCCCTGAACTGCTCCGGTGACATGGCCGTCGATGCCGAAGGACACCAGGACGCTGGCCAGCCGCTCCAGGGTCCCCTCCACCTCCTGGTGGGCAGCCTGGGCGGTCTTGCCGCTGGGGGCGGTGAGAAGGTCCAGAGACGGGAAGCGGTACTGGGCGCTCTCCTGCCGCAGGCCGGCCTCGATATCCTGAGTGACCTGCTCGGTCTCCTGGCGCTGGGCGGCCTTCTCCTCGGTCTTGGTGCGGGGCTTTTCCGTCGGCTGTTCCTCGGGGACAGGCTCGGCGGGCCGCTGAGGGGCGGGCCGGTCTGCCTTCCTGGCCTTGGCCCCGCTGGCTTCCTTGGTCCGGTCCGCCTTGGCGTCGGCGGCAGGCTTGTCCTTGGGCCGGGGTTCGTCCAGGGGGACGTCCGGGGCCTTTTTCCGGCCGAAGAGGGCGGGCTTGGAGGCGGTCCGGGTGCCGGTCCGCCCGGCAGTCACCGGGACCACCGGGGCAAAGTCGTCCTCCCGGGGACCGTAATCGTAGTTGTCGGGTTCATAGCGGTCGTAGTACCCGTCGTCGTATTCCTCGTAGTCGTAGCTGTTGTCAAGGGCCTCCGCCCGCTCCCGCCGCTCCCGGCTCCAGGCCAGGACCTTGGCAGGGGTCAGGTGGAAGGCCGCCGCCAGGAGGAAGAGCATCACCAGCACGAAGATGATCCCCGCGCCGATCTTGCTGAACCAGGTGGAGAAGGAGATCCCCAGAAAGCCCCCCAGGACGCCGCCGCTGAGGCGGTTGATCCCGTCCCGCCACAGGGCGGAGAAGGCCCCCAGGCCCATGTCGTAGGGATAGGGGGAGCAGATCATGTGGAGGAAGGCGCCGAAGACCACCGGAAGGAGGCCCAGGCACCACATCCGGCCGGTGACCCGCTTCTGCCGGACGGCCAGCAGGATCACCGCCGCCGCCGCCAGGGCGGGGATGGCCAGCCAGATGCCGTAGCCCACCAGGCCCCGGACGCCCTTGCTCAGCAGGTCCACCACCACGGCGGAGGTTCCGGTCATGCTCAGGACCAGCAGCACCGCGACGAAGAGGCACACCGCCGCCCCCACGCCCCGGGCAACCAGGTTGGGGGTGTAGACCGAAGGTTTTTCTCGGACGGGCTCCTTCTTTTTCCCGGACTCCGTCTTTTTCGCGGCGGTCCCGGTCTTGCCGGCGTTCTTGGTCCCGGTGGATTTCTTCCCGCCGGAGGCGCTGTTGTTTGTCGTTTTCTTCTGTGTAGAAGCCATGGATTACGCTCCTTGCTTGGTTTGGATCAGTGGAAGATGGCGAAGGCCACCAGGGCCGCGGCGCCCACGCCCCAGCAGTAGTAGGCAAAGTTGCCGAACTTGCCCTTGTCCGCCAGGATGTTCACCAGGCGGATGGCAAAATAGCCCGACACCGCCGCCACGATGGTCCCCGCCACATACATGGGCATGAGGGAAGTGTCGATCCCCGCCTCCATGGCGTCCTTGATGCTGATGATGTTGGCCCCCAGCACCGCGGGAATGGACATGAGGAAGGAGAACCGGACGGCGAAGGTCCGCTGGAAGCCCCGGAGCATCCCGGCAGAGATGCTGGTACCGGAGCGGGACAGGCCGGGGACCACCGCCACCGCCTGGCCGACGCCCACCAGGAAGGCGTCCAGCATGGTGGCGTTTTTGGCGGTCTTCTTCCCCTTGGCCAGACGGTCGGAGATGAAGAGGATGGTGCCGGTGACCAGCAGGGCGCAGCCGATGAAGACCACGTTGCCGCAGAGGCTCTCCACCTTGTCCTTGATGGGCAGGACGAAGACCAGGGGAATGGTGGCCACGATGATCATGAGGATCATCCGGCTGTCCGGGGTGAGGGTAAGCTTCCGGCCGGCAGCGGAGGCAGGGGCTTTCTTTTTCTTCTCCTCCTTGCCCAGCAGCACCAGGAAGAGGCGGCCCAGCTCCTTGAGAAGGTCCAGGATATCCCGCCAGTAGTAGACGAAGATGGCAATGAGGGTGCCCAGGTGGAGGAGCACGTCAAAGAACAGGTTGCCGTCGGCGGTGTTCATGTTGAGGAAGTGCTGGAACAGGGACAGGTGGCCGGAACTGGAGATGGGCAGGAACTCGGAGATCCCCTGGACCAGGCCCAGGAAGATGGCGGATAACATACTCAAGGCGATCAGCCCTCCTCACGATTCTCATACAGGGCCTTCATGGCCTTGTAGGTCATATAGCAGTCCAGCTTGGCGGTGGTTTCAAAGGGGGCGTGCATGGACAGCACGGGGACCCCGGCGTCGATGGTGTCGATATTCCGGTTGGCCAGGTAGGCCGCCACGGTGCCGCCGCCCCCCTGGTCGGTCTTGCCCAGCTCGGCAAGCTGCCAGACCACGCCGGCCCCGGCAAAGACCCGGCGGACCTTGCCCACCAGCTCGGCGGAGGCGTCGGAGGCCCCGGACTTGCCCCGGGCCCCGGTGTACTTGCTGATGCACACGCCGTAGTTGAAGAAGGCGCTGTTGCGGGCCTCGTAGGCCTCCCCGAAGTTGGGGTCGTAGGCGGCGGTGACGTCGGCGGAGAGGCAGAAAGCCTTCTCATAGCACCGCCGGGGCTCCACGCCCTGGCCGCGGCACAGGTCCTCCATAAAGAAGTCGAAGGCCGCCGACTGCATTCCGGTGACGCCCACGGAGCCGATCTCCTCCTTGTCCGCCAGGACGCACACCGCGGTGCGGGCGGGGGTCCCCTCCAGGTCCAGGAGGGCCTTGAGGCAGGCATAGCTGCACACCCGGTCGTCCTGGCCGTAGGCCCCGATGGCGGATCGGTCCAGGCCGATGTCTACCGCCTTGACGGCGGGAACGGCCATGAGCTCGGCGGAGAGAAAGTCCTCCTCCACCATGCCGTATTTCTCATGGAGAAGGTCCAGAATGGTGAGCTTCACCCGGTCGGATTCCTCGTCCTGGGAGAAGGGGCGGCTGCCGATAAAGACATTGAGCTGCTCGGCGGAGACGATGTCCCCCATGGTCTTCTTGGCCTGGTCCGCCGCCAGATGGGGCAGCAGATCCCCCACGGTGAACTGGGGATCGCCGGGGGCCTCCCCGATGCGGATGGACACGGTCTCGCCGCTCTGGAGGACCACCAGGCCGTGGAGGGCCAGGGGGATGGTGGTCCACTGATACTTCTTGATGCCGCCGTAGTAGTGGGTCTTGAGATAGGCCAGCTCCCGGTCCTCATAGAGGGGGTTCTGCTTCAGGTCCAGCCGGGGGGAGTCGATGTGAGCCGCGCCGATGACGGCCCCCCGGTCCAGGGGCTCAGTACCGATGACGGCCAGGAAGAGGGACTTGCCCCGGTTGTTGACATAGACCTTATCCCCCGCCGACAGGGCCTCCCCGGGGACCAGGGGACGGAAGCCCTCGGCCTCCGCCAGGGCGACGGCGTAGGTGACGCACTCCCGCTCGATCTTGCCCTCGTCCAGAAAGGTCTTATAGCCCGCGCAGTAGTCGTCCATGGCCTGCCGCTCCCCGGCGGGGAGACGGTCATAGCCGTTTTTCTTCTGATGGAACAGCGCCTGTTTCTTTTCCCGGGCCGGCGTGCGCCCCTTGTTTTCCTCGCTCATGGCGTTTCTTCCTCCAAAATAGACTGAAACAGAGCCCGGGCACGCTGGGAGAAGGTCTCCTTGGTGTCCGCCTCCGTGTTTTCCAATGTAACGTCGCACCGGGACCGGAACCAGTCGTCGGTGTGCTGGGAGTTCACCCGGGTCCGGGCGTACTCCTCGGAGACCCCTTCCCGGGCCATGATCCGCCGGATGCGGAGCTCCGCCGGGGCCAGCACCGCCAGGGTGCGGTCGCACATTCGGTCCAGGCCGCTCTCAAAGAGGGCGATGGCGTCGATGGCGGCGGCGGGCCGCCCCTCGGCCTCGGCCTGGCGGATGCGCCGCCGGGTCTCCTCGATGACATATTTGTGGGTGATGGCGTTCAGGTCGGCCATCTCCTCGGGGATGCGGAAGACGATGGCCCCCAGCTTTTTCAGGTCGATCCGCTCCCCCTCGAACACCGAGGGGAACCGGGCCCGGAGCTCTTCGCGCATGGGCTGACAGGACTCGGTCAGCTCGTGGTAGACCGCGTCCGCGTCGATGACCGTCCCCCCCAGGCCGACAAGGGCGTTGAGGGCGGTGGTCTTTCCCGCCCCGGTGGGGCCGGTGATGCCGAATACCGTCATGGCTCAGCCCTCTTTCACGAAGGCCAGCAGCTCCCCGGCGGGGATGCCTCCCTCCCGGAGGACCTTGGGCTCCTCCTCGGTGAGATCCAGGATGGTGGAGGCCACGCCCATGGCGCAGGGGCCGCCGTCCACCACGCCCTCGATCTTCCGGTTGAAGTAGTCCAGGACCTCCTGGGCGGTCTTGGCGGGCTCGTCGCCGGAGGGGTTGGCGGAGGGGGCCGCCAGGGGGACCCCCGCCTTCTCGATGATGGCCAGGGTCAGGGGATGGTCCGGGCAGCGGACCCCCAGGGTGCCGGTGTCGGCGGTGACCATGGCGGGGACGACTTCCCTGTCCTCCAGGATCATGGTCAGGGGGCCGGGCCAGTACTTCTCCGCCAGGCGGTAGGCCACCGGGGGGATATTCTGACAGTATTTCTCCACCATGTCCATGCCGGTGACCAGAACACTGACGGGCTTGTCATAGTCCCGGTCCTTCAGGTCGTAGATCATCTGCACGGCCACGCCGTCTTCGGCGCTGGCGGCGATGCCGTAGACCGTTTCCGTGGGGACGGCCACCAGGCCGCCCTTCCGCAGCATGGAAGCGGCCTGCTCGGTCTCTTCCATCGTATATTTTCTCGTCTCCATAAAGGGATTCATAGTCCTTCGCTTCCTTCCTGCTGTTTCTTCGCCTGCTCGTCCAGGATGAGGCCGTCGATGATCTCGTCCAGGTCGCCGTTCAGGACGCTGTCGATCTTGTACAGGGTCAGGCCGATGCGGTGGTCGGTCACCCTCCCCTGGGGGAAGTTGTAGGTGCGGATACGCTCGTTGCGCATCCCCGTTCCCACCTGGTCCCGCCGCTGGCCGGCGATAGACGCCTGCTGCTCCGCCACCGCCCGCTCGTAGAGCCGGGAGCGGAGGATGGACAGGGCCCGGTCCTTGTTCTTGTACTGGCTCCGCTGGTCCTGGCACTCCACCACGGTGCCCGTGGGGAGATGGGTCACCCGGATGGCGGACTCGGTCTTATTGATATGCTGGCCCCCGGCCCCGGAAGACCGGAAGGTATCGATCCGCAGATCGTTGGGGTCCAGGGCGAACTCCACCTCATCCACCTGGGGGAGCACCGCCACGGTGCAGGTGGAGGTGTGGATGCGCCCGCCGGACTCGGTCTCGGGGACCCGCTGGACCCGGTGGACGCCGCTCTCGTGCTTGAGGCGGCCGTAAGCGCTCTCCCCTTCCACCAGGAAGGAGACCTCCTTGATCCCCCCCAGCTCGGTCTCATTGAGGCCCGCCAGCTCCAGCCGCCAGCCCTGCTTTTCCCCGTACATGGCGTACATCCGGTAGAGGTCCGCGGCGAAGAGGGCGGCCTCCTCGCCGCCCACCCCGGCCCGGATCTCCATGATGACGTTCTTGCCGTCCATGGGGTCCTTGGGGACCAGCATCTGCCGCAGGCGCTCCTCCAGTCCCTCGACGGTTTCCTTTACGCCGTCGTACTCGGACTTGGCCATCTCCCGCATCTCGGGGTCGGACAGCAGGTCCTCCAGCCCGGACAGCTCCCGCTCCGCCGCCTGAAAGCGGCGGAAGGTCTCCACCACAGGGGTCAGTTCCTTCTGCTCTTTGCTCAGGGCGGCCAGAAGCTCCGCGTCGGCGTAGGTCTCCGGCTGGGCCAGGCGGGTCTCCACTTCCTCCAGCCGCAGGGCCATCCGGGATAGCTGCTCCCGCATTACTCAGCCTTGTCCCCGTCAGCCTCGGCGTCGGCCAGCTCCTGGGCTGCCCGCTGGGCCTGCTCCTCGGCCTCCCGGCGGTTCCAGTCCTCCAGCATGGCCTCGTACTGGCGCATCATCATGGAGTATTCGTAGGCCGCGGCCTCAGACTGGGACATGGGGGAGGTGTCGGGGGTCTCCTCCGGCTCGGGGGCGGATTCGTCCAGCTCGCCGGCGGCCGCCTTCTCATCCATCAGGTCGAAGAGCTCCTTCATCTTGTCGTCGGTGGTCATGTTCTGCTCGTTCTTTTCAGCCATGGTGGTCCTCTCCTTTTATGATAGTAGCACAGGTGGGTTGGTTTCTTATCCGTTTTCCTCGGCCTCGATGGCCTCGGACAGGGTCTCCCAGGTCTCCATGAGGGCGTCGTATTCCGCGGCGTAGTCCGCCTCCTGCTGGGTGAGTTCCTGCAGTCTCTGGTAGTCGGAGGCAGCTTCTTCTTTCTCCGCCTCCAGCTCCTTCAGCAGCCCGTCCAGCTTTTCCATCCGTTTTTCCGCCGCCGCCAGGTCCTTTTTCAGCTGCTTGGTGCCCCCGGGGCGCTTGGGACGCGCCTTCTTGGGCTTTTCCTCCTTGGCGGGCGGCGGGGCCAGGGCCTTCTGCCGCTCCCGCATGGCCTGGTAGGCCTCGTAATCCCCCCGGAAGTCGGTGATCTTCCCGTTCTCCAGGGTCCAGATCCGGGTGGCGAAGCGGTCGATAAAGTAGCGGTCGTGGGAGACGAAGAGCAGGGTGCCCTCGTAGTCCTCCACCGCCCCCTCGATCCACTCCCGGGACTCCAGGTCCAGGTGGTTTGTGGGCTCGTCCAGGATGAGGAAGTTGACCTTCTCATCCATGAGCATGCACAGCCGCAGGCGGCTCTGCTCTCCGCCGGAGAGGACGGAGACGGGCTTGAACACGTCCTCTCCCTGGAAGAGGAACTTCCCCAGGCGGTCCCTGGCCTGCTGGGCATTGCAGCCGGCCTCGTAGAGCATGGTGTCATACAGGCTCCGCTCGGGGTGGGAAAACCGGATCTGCTGGGGCAGGTAGCCCGTCTTCACCGTGATCCCCTGCCGGACCGCGCCGGCGTCTGCCGGTTCCTGGTCCAGGATGATCTTCAGCAGGGTGGATTTCCCTGTGCCGTTGTCTCCCAGCAGGGCGATCCGGTCCCCGGGCTCCACCCGGAGGGTCACGTCCGAGAAGAGCTTCTGGTCCCCGAAGGACTTGCTCAGGTCCTTCAGGCTCAGCAGGTCGTCGGCAAAGAACTCCGCCTGGCCGAAGCCCGCCTTCATGGTCCGCTCCCGGGTGGGACGGGCGGTGCCCCGGAGCTTGGCGATGCGCTTTTCGATGGAGAAGGCCCGCTTGTTCAGATGCTCCGTGTTGTGCTGGTGCATCATCCGGGCGGTCTCGGTAAGGCGCTTGACCTCGGCCTGCTCCTTTTTATATTGGCGGAGCTGCTCCAGGTAGCGCTTCTCCTTCTCAATGGCGTAGAAGGAGTAGTTCCCGGCGTAAAACTCCGCCTTGCCGTCCCTGATCTCCACCACCCGCTGGACGGTCTTGTCCAGAAAATACCGGTCGTGGGAGATCACCAGGACGGTGCCCTTGTACTGGCGGAGGTAGTCCTCCAGCCAGACGGTGGCATTCAGATCCAGGTGGTTGGTGGGCTCGTCCAGCAGGAGGATCTCCGTGTCCACCAGGATGAGCCGGGCCAGGTTGATGCGGGTCTTCTCCCCGCCGGAGAGATCGGCGAAGGCCTTGGCCCGGAACTCCTTTTCGATGCCCAGGCCGGTGCACACCTTTTCCAGTCTCGTCTCGATCTCATAGCCGCCGCCGGTCTCGAAGGCCACCTGGAGGCGGTCATAGCGGTCCAGCAGGGCCCGGTCCGCCCCGGCCAGCTCCTCGGACAGGGTGTGGAGCTCCCGCTCCATGGCCCGCAGCTCGTCAAAGGCGGACCGGAGCACGTCCTCCACGGTGAACCCCGCCGGGTAGACCGGGATCTGGGAGATGAGGCCCATGCGCCCTCCGGGGGCGACGATGACGTCGCCGCTGTCCGCCCGCTCCTGGCCGGTGAGGATGCGGAAGAGGGTGGTCTTCCCCGCGCCGTTGCGGCCCAGGATCCCCACCCGCTCACCGGTATCCACCTGAAAGGTGAGGCCGTCCAGCACCGGCTGGCCGATCTCGTACTCCTTGACCAGGTCTCTGACTGCGATCTCGATCATGTAAAACTTTCCTTTTTCAAAATTTTATGATATGATATCTCCACCAAATGAAAAATACATCCACTTGAGGAGGCAGATTCTATGATAGCATTACAGTGGCAGGCCCAGGTCCTGTCCCTTCTGGACCAGTCCAAATACCCCGGCGAAGAGGTCTGGATCGACTGCTCCACCGTGGAGGACGTGGCCAAGGCCCTCTCCTCCGGCGCGGTGACCGACGACAAGATTGCCGCCGTGGCCGGCGCCTACGGGTACTGTCTGGCCGCCCTGGCCCACCAGGACCAGCAGCAGACCCCCGCTTTCGATCAGGCCCTGGAGGACGCCAAGGCCATGCTTCTGGCCAGCCGTCCGGGCTCCCGGGATATGGCCAAGGCCATCCGGTTCATGGAGAACCCCCCGGAGGCCTACACCAAGAACGTGGACAGGCTCACCACCCTCCTGGCCACCGCCGTCACCTTCGACCGCCAGCAGGTGGTGGCCGACCGGAACATCTGCCGCAACGGCACGGATATTATGGGCGCGGGCACCCGGGTGATGATCCGCACGGACAAGGGAGTCTTCCACTCCGCCTCCCCCGCCGGGGTCTACGGCATCGTCCGCCGGGGCTATAAGCGGAAGGTCATCGAGCAGATCGTCCTCTGCGAGGGCCGCCCCTCTCTGGAGGCGGGCAGCCGCATCGCCAAAGAGCTGACGGAGAAGGAGGAGGTCCCGGTCATCGTCATCCCCGACCACGCCGCCGCCACCTGTCTGGCCCGGCAGGGGGCCCATGTGGTGCTGACCGACGGGATTCTCGCAGCGAAAAACGGCGACCTGAAGGCCCCCGTGGGAACCTATGAGCTGGCCATCGCCTGCTACTTCCACTCCATCCCCTTCTACGCGGTGATGAACGCCGACGACATCGACCTGGACCTGGCCGCGGGAGAGTCCTTCGGCCGGGACGAGATGGACCCCGCCGACGCGGGCCGGGGGCTGGACTGCGGCACCGCCGAAACCTGGTGCCCGGCCTACGACGTGGTCCCCGCCTTCCTTATCACCGGGTATCTCACGGACCGGGGCATTGCCTCCGCGCCCTATGAGGAGACCCTGGACAACCTGGTGAAGAACGCGCCGAAAAAGCTCATTCTCAACTTCGACGCCTGACCGGCGCCATCCCTTGTATACACGCCCACCGGGAACGGAACCGCTTCCGTTCCCGGTGGTTTTTTCTATTGTTTTGTATGGTTCAGGACAGGCGCTGGAGCTCCCGGACGATCTCCTCGAAGTGCATCCCCCGGGAGGCCTTCACCAGGATCACCGCCCCGGGGCGGACCAGCTCGGGGAGCATGGCCATGGCCGAAGCCTTGTCCTTGGCGTAGAACACGTTGGGCAGGTCGGACTGGTTGGCGCCGTCGTAGAGATTCCAGGCCAGGTCGCCGACGGCCAGCAGGGCGTCGATGTTCCCCACAGCCCCGGCAAACTCTCCCACGCACCGGTGGAGGTCGGGGCCAAGGACCCCAAGCTCAAACATATCTCCCAGCACCGCCGCCCGGTAGGTCCCGTCGGTCTGGGACAGGACCTCCAGAGCCGCCCGCATGGACTGGGGGTTGGCGTTGTAGGCGTCATCCAGGATGGTCACATCCCCCTGGCGGATGACATTCATCCGCATCTTGGTGGGGACGAAGGCCTCCACCCCCGCCTTCATCTCCTCCCCGGTCATGCCGAACTTCTCCCCGATGGCGCAGGCCATGAGGACGGGGTAGATCATGTGGTTGCCCAGGGCGGGGACGGTGACGGTGAACTCCGCGGCGGGGGTCTTGACGGTGCAGGACATCCCCTTGGAGCCCAACTGCTTGATGATCTTGGCCTCATAGGGGGGCTGGTGATCCTCGCCGCAGAAGACGATATCGGGCGCGATCTGCCCCTCCAGGCCCCGCAGCAGGGGGTCGTCCCCGTTGAGGACCGCCAGGCTGCCCGATTCCATATAATTAAAGATCTCGGACTTGGCCTTGAGGATGTTGGCCCGGCTGCCCAGGTTCTCGATGTGGGCGTCGCCGATGTTGGTGATGACCGCCACGTCGGGGCGGACGATCTTGGTGAGATAGTCGATCTCCCCGAAGTGGTTCATGCCCATCTCCAGCACGCAGATCTGATGCTCCCGGGTCAGACGGAAGAGGGTCAGGGGCAGGCCCAGCTCGTTGTTGAAGTTCCCCTCGGTCTTCAGGACCTTGTACTTCTTGCCCAGCACCGCGGCGACCATGTCCTTGGTGGTGGTCTTTCCCACGCTGCCGGTGATGCCCACCACGGGGATGTCGAATTTCGCCTTATAGGCCCGGGCCACCTCGCCGATGGCCAGCAGGGTGTCGGGCACCTGGACGCAGAACTTCCCCTCGGCTACGGTGTTGACGGGGTCCACCACCAGGCAGCCCTCCGCGCCGGCAGCCAGGGCCCCAGCCACATATTTATGTCCGTCGGTCTTCTCTCCCCGGAGGGCAACGAAAAGGGCCCCGGCGTGGATGGCCCGGCTGTCGGTCTCCACGGCGGTAAAGGTCTGCTCCGGAGACCCGGCCAGCAGCCTGCCGCCGGTGGCCTCCAGAAGTTCCTGAACTGTCATAGCTTCCATGTCGTTCTCTCTCCTCATTCCTCTCAGGTCCTGGACCGGAGGGATTCCTCAATGATCGTCTGGCACAGGGTCTCGTAGCCGATGCCCGCCGCCGCGGCCTCCTGGGGGACCAGGCTGGTGGGGGTCATGCCGGGCAGGGTGTTGATCTCCAGGAACCAGGGGGTCCCGGCCTCATCCACGATGAAGTCCGCCCGGGCATAGACCGACAGACCCAAGGCCCGGTAGACGGTGAGGGCGGCCGCCTCCACCTTCTCCTCCCACTCGGGGGGGATGGGCGAGGGGCAGATCTCCTCCGCCGCCCCGGGCTGGTATTTGTTGGCGTAATCGTAAAACCCCTCTTTGGGGATGATCTCGATGGAGGGCAGGGCCCGGTCCCCCAGCAGGGCGCACTGGATCTCCCGGCCGGCCACATACTGCTCCAGGACGCACCGGCCGCCGAAGCGCAGGCCGTCCAGCAGAGCGGCGTGAAGCTCCTTCTTGCTCCGGGCGATGGACACGCCGATGGAGGAGCCGCTGTCCACGGGCTTGACCACGCAGGGCACCGGGGTGACGCTGGTGAGATGGTCCACGTCCTTCTCGGTGTAGTCCACCCGGCTCCAGGCGGGGGTGGCCACGTCCAGGTCGGCGATAAGCCGCTTGGTGAAGTCCTTGTCCATGGCGATGCCCGAGCCCAGGTAGCCCGCGCCGGTGTAGGGGATACCCAGCAGGTCGAAGGCCGCCTGGACCCGTCCGTCCTCGCCGCAGGTCCCGTGAAGGGCCAAAAAGACGATATCCGCCAACTGGCACAGCGCGATGACGCCCTGGCCGAACTGGCTGGGGCTCTTCCACTTCCGGGCGGCCTTGACCGCCTCCATGTCGGGGGCCTGGCGGTCGATCCGCTTCCACTTATCGGACAGGGGCACGTCGAAATAGGCCTCCACGGGCCCGTCGTAGTCCTCCAGGCCGAAGTACATATCCACCAGGGCGACCTGGTGGCCCAGACGCTCCAGGGCCTGGGCGATCATGGTGCCAGAGGACAGGGAGACATTGCGCTCCGGGCTCAATCCTCCGGCCAACACAACGATTTTCATAAAAAGCCTCCTTTATGCGCAGGGAAACAAAGGCATGGTTATCTAAGCTAAAGATTATACCACAGGGTTTTGAAAATCTCAACCAAAACAGGGCAATTCCCCGAGAGGAAATTTTCGGCGGCCCTCCCCGTCCACTCCATGCCCGGCAGTACACGCCGGCCCGGAGACAGAAAAAACGAGCGCACCTCGCCGGCACGCCCGTTTTATCTTGTGTAACAGTTCCTTATGCAGGATTACTCGACAAAGCCCAGAGCCTTGGGATCGGTCTCGCAAGCATCTTCGCAAGCGCCGCAGTCGATGCACTCGTCGGTCACGATGCAGACGTCCTTACCGTCGACAACGCTCTCCTTGATGGCTTCGGTGGGGCATTCTTCGATGCACTTCTTGCAGAAGGTGCAGAGTTCGGGATTGATAGCATACATAGTTGGGTACCTCCAGTTAAATTTCTTGGCTCAATTATTGTACCACAGTTTTTCAAAAATGCAATTCAAATTTCATAGAAATTTTTTGGTTATTTTGATAGATTTCGGGTATGATTTTTATGGATTTTCTCCATAAATCTTGCACAGGAAGGATTCCACTCATGAAAGCTGCTGTCACTCCCACACCGGCCCCGTCCCTGGCCGGCAGTCTCACCCCCGGGCTGGAGGGCGCGCCCTGCTCCGCCAGCCACCAAAACCGAATGAACCCCGTCATTTCTCCCCGGGAGCCTCTGCCCGCCGCCGGAAAGGAGGGGTCCCTATCAAAGCCCTGACTGCACCCAGAGCCGCCCTGTCCGGCGGCGCCCCCTCCCCCCGGAGCAAGGGGGAGTATGCTTCCGCCTCTTCCTCCAAGCTCTTGGAGCAGCACACCCGGGACATGGGCCTGGAGGCCGCCCGGGGGACCTATGACCCCGTGGCCGGCCGGGAGGAGGAGCTGGACCGGGTCATCCAGATCCTCCTCCGCCGGAGCAAGAACAACCCCGTCCTTCTGGGAGACCCCGGGGTGGGCAAGACCGCGGTGGTCGAGGCCCTGGCCCAGCGGCTGGCCCTGGGGCTGGTCCCCGAGGCCCTGCAAAGCACCCGGCTGCTGATGCTGGACCTGGGCTCCCTGGTGGCGGGCACCAAGTACCGGGGAGAGTTTGAGGACCGGATGAAAAAGCTTCTCCGGGAGGTGGCCCGGGCCGGGGACGTCATTCTCTTCCTGGACGAGCTCCACACCATCCTGGGGGCCGGCGGGGCCGAGGGGGCCATCGACGGGGCCGACCTCTTAAAGCCCTCCCTGGCCCGGGGGGAGCTGCGGATGATCGGCGCCACCACCGGGGAGGAGTACCGCAAGCTGGTGGAGAAGGACCCCGCCCTGGAGCGCCGGTTCCAGCCGGTGCGGGTGGAGGAGCCCGACCGGGACCAGGCCAGGGCGGTGCTGGAGGTCCTGCTCCCTCGGTACAGCCGCCACCACGGCCTGACCTTCCTGCCGGAGGCCCTGGACGCGGCGGTGGACCTGTCCGTCCGTTACCTTCCCGACCGGCGGCTGCCCGACAAGGCCATCGACCTGCTGGACGAAGCTGCCGCCCGGACCCGGATGGACTGGGAGCGGGACGCAGGGGAGCTCCGAGCTCTGGAGGAGCGGGTTCTCCGGGCGGACCGGGACCGGGCCGCCGCCCTGGCCGACTGGGACCGGGACCGGGCCCTGGTGTGCCAGGCCGCCGGGGCGGATTTCCGCCGGGCTCTGGCCCTCCGCCGGAACCAGAGAGAGCGCACCCCTTCCCCGGTCACCGCCGGGGCCGTGGCCCAGGTGGTCTCCCAGTGGACGGGCATCCCCGTGGCCAGCCTCACCCGCCCGGAGCGGGACAAGCTCCTTCATCTGGAGGAGGCCCTGGGCCGCCGGGTGGCGGGCCAGGAGGAGGCCATCGCCGCCGTGGCCCGGGCAGTCCGCCGGGGTCGGACGGGGCTGAAGGAGCCGGGACGGCCCGCGGGGTGCTTCCTCTTCCTGGGCCCCACCGGAGTGGGCAAGACCGAGCTGTGCAAGGCCCTGGCCCAGGCCCTCTTCGGCCGGGAGGACGCCCTGCTGCGGTTCGACATGACAGAGTTCTCTCAGGCCCACACCGCCAGCCGCCTCACCGGGGCCCCGCCGGGATATGTGGGCCACGAGTCCGGCGGAGAGCTCACCGGCGCGGTCCGCCGCCGCCCCTGGTCGGTGGTCCTCTTTGACGAGCTGGAAAAGGCCCACGCCGACGTGTGGGGGCTTCTCTTACAGATCATGGAGGACGGCTTTCTCACCGACGCCCACGGGAGGAAGGCGGACTTCCGCAACACCGTGGTGGTGATGACCTCCAACGTAGGCGGGACAGGTCTCTCCGCCGGGACCCCCATGGGCTTTTCCGCCGGGGCCGAGGCGGGGGACGCCGCTCTCCGGCGGGAGCTGCGGCAGGTCTTCCGGCCGGAGTTCCTGGGGCGGCTGGACGAGATCGTGGTCTTTCATCCCCTGGAACAGCCCCACATGGAGACCATCGCCCGGAAGCTCCTGGCGGGGGTCTCCCGGCGGCTGGAGGAACAGGGGGTAGGCTTTCTCCCCTCGGCCTCAGCCATCTCCCTGCTGGCAGCCCGTGGAACCGACCGGCGGTACGGGGCCCGGCCCCTCCGGCGGCTCATCCGCACCCAGGTGGAGGACCCGGCGGCGGAGCTCCTTCTCCGGGAGGCGGTGGGCCCTGGCGGGACCCTCTACCTGGACGCGGCGGAGGACGGGCTGGTCCTCTCCCCGTTTTGCTGATTTTGCCCGGACACGGCCTGCTGTGTCCGGGTTTTCTGTTGCTTTCGCGGGCAGGAAAAACTTGTCTCCCGGTGGGTTTTATGATAGGATAGGTACAATTTGAACCGCAACGCGCGTTGGAAAGGGGCTATACCGATGAAAGATACCTATGAGAGCCCGTTGGCGTCCCGCTATGCCAGCCGGGAAATGCTGTACATTTTCTCTCCCGACAAGAAGTTCACCACCTGGCGGCGGCTGTGGATCGCCCTGGCCCGGGCGGAGATGGAACTGGGCCTCCCCATCACCCAGGCCCAGATCGACGAGCTGGAACGGGAAAAGGACAACATCGACTACGACCTGGCGGCCCGGAAGGAAAAGGAGCTCCGCCATGACGTGATGGCCCACATCCACGCCTACGGCGCCCTCTGCCCCAACGCCATGCCCATCATCCACCTGGGAGCCACAAGCTGCTACGTGGGGGACAACACCGATATCATTATTATGCGGGAGGGCCTGACCCTCATCCGGGACAAGCTGGTGCGCATCCTGGCGGCCCTGGGCAAGTTCGCGGACGCCTACAAGGCCCTGCCCACCCTGGGCTACACTCACTACCAGGCCGCCCAGATGGTCACCGTGGGCAAGCGGGCCACCCTGTGGATGAACGAGCTGCTCATGGACCTGGAGGAGGTGGACTTCCGCCTGGACAACCTGAAGCTCCTGGGGTCCAAGGGCACCACCGGCACCCAGGCCAGCTTCCTGGAGCTCTTCGCCGGTGACCGGGACAAGGTCCTGGAGCTGGACCGGAAGATCGCCGCGGAGATGGGCTTCGACAAGGTCCAGCCTGTGTCGGGACAGACCTACACCCGGAAGGTGGACGCCGCCATCCTGGCCACTCTCTCCGGCATCGCCCAGTCCGCCCACAAGTTCGCCACGGACCTCCGGCTGCTGTGCCACATGAAGGAGATCGAGGAGCCCTTTGAGAAGAACCAGGTGGGGTCCTCCGCCATGCCCTACAAGCGCAATCCCATGCGCTCCGAGCGCATCTGCGCCCTGGCCCGGTACGTCATCGCCGACGGGCTCAACCCCGCCATGACCTCCTCCCTCCAGTGGTTCGAGCGCACCCTGGACGACTCGGCCAACAAGCGCATCGCCGTTTCCGAGGCCTTCCTGGCGGTGGACGCCATCCTGAACCTGTATGAAAACGTGTGCTCCAACCTGGTGGTCCACCCCAAGGTCATCGAGAAGCACATCATGGAGGAGCTCCCCTTCATGGCCACGGAAAACATCCTCATGGACGCGGTGAAGCGGGGCGGGGACCGGCAAGCCCTCCACGAGCGCATCCGCACCCACTCCCTGGCCGCCGGCAGCCGGGTGAAGGACGAGGGGCTGGACAACGACCTCCTCCAGCGCATCGCCGACGACCCCGCCTTCGGCCTCACCCGGGAGGAGGTCATGCGCCACCTGGACCCGGCGGACTACATCGGCTGCTGCCCGGAGCAGGTGGACCGGTTCCTGGCGGAATACATCCAGCCCGTGCTGGAGAGATACGCCGGCGCCCTCACGGGCCATAGCGCGGAAATCAAGGTATGAGTCTCTTTACAGAACAGAAATAGTAAGCGCTCCCTCCCCGGTTTCCAGGGAGGGAGTTATCAAGCTGGGTTCATAGAAAGATAGGATGTGTTGCTATGGCCGGACTGGTCGTACTGGAAAAAATGGTCATGCTGGTGATCCTGATGATGGTGGGCTTCGGCGCGGCCAAGGCCCGCTGGGTGGACGCCGCCTTCAACCAGGTGGCCAGCAAGCTGGTAACCAATGTTTTCATCGCCTGCACCATCGCCGGGTCGGTGATGAACGTGGAGCCCCTCCTCAGCGGCGGGGAGCTCCTCCTGGCCATCGGGGCCATCTTCCTGACCTTCCTCATCGGCGGAGCCATCGGCTGGGTGGTCTCCCGGTGCCTGAAGCTCAAGGGCCACGAGCGCAACGTGGCCTGGCTGTCCATCTTCTTCATGAACAACGTCTTCGTGGGCTTTCCCGTGGTGGAGGCGGTCTTCGGGCCGGACGCCATCTTCTGCGCCTCCCTGTCCAACCTGCCCTTCAACCTGCTGCTGTATACCATCGGTGTGGCCAACCTCCGGGCGGGCGAGGGCCGGGGGCGGGTGAAGTTCCGGGAGATCTTCAGCATCCCCCTTATCGCCACCTTCGTGGCCATCGTCCTGTTTTTGACCCGGCTCCCGGTGCCCAAGCTGGTGGCCGACGTGGTCACCACCCTGGGCTCGGCCACAGTGCCCATGTCCATGCTCATCATCGGCATCTCGCTCAGCCGGGTGCCCATCAAGGAGGCCCTGGGGGACTGGCGGGCCTATGCGGTGAGCCTTACCCGGCTCATCCTCTGCCCGGTGGCGGCCTGGCTGGTGATGGGGCTCTTCCTCCCCCACGACGGGACCATCCTGGGGGTGTATACCGTCACCGCCGCCTGCCCCAGCGCCGCCATGATCACCATTCTGAGCATCCGGTTCGGGGCGGACGACAGCTTTGCCTCCAAGATCAACTTTTTAAGCACCGTCCTCTCCGCCGTCACCCTGCCGCTGGTGACCTATTTCCTCCTTTGACCGCCGCCTCCCCACCAGGCTGACCGCCAGGTTCCAGAGGGGGATCAGCCAGAGGTAGCAGGCCCCCAGCAGAGCCTCCGTCGGCGCGCCGATGGAGGCCAGGGGCACCGCCCCGGCGATGGACCAGGGGACCAGGGGCGCGATGACCACCGCCGTGTTTTCCAGCCCGATGGCCAGGTCCTGAGCGGATTGGTCCTCCCGGCAGAGGGCGTGGGAGAGCATGATGGCGAGGGTTTGGTTGCAGGAAATGACACAGGTCCCGACGGAGACCGTCAGGAGGCTGCCGAAGGGCGTGATCCGCCTTGCCAGCCGGGAGACCGCCGTCTTCATCCCCTCCAGGAGCCCCGTGCCCTCGAAGAGGCCGGAGTAGGTGGAGGAAATGCTGACGATGCACAAGGGCTTCACCATGGAGACCGCGCCCCCGCCGGTAAGCAGGGGCTTCAATTCCTCCAGCGCCGGCCTGTAGCCCAGGATGCTCATGTTCAGCAGGTCCGGCAGCGCAATCCCCTGAAGGGCCATGCACAGCACGGCGCTGCACAGGATGCTCAGAGCCATGGTCAGCTTCACGTCCCGCTTTGCCAGGGACAGGACCACGATCACCACAGCCGGCAGAATCGTGACCCAGTGGAGCCGGAAGCCCCGGGCGAAGGGCTCCAGGATATCCGGTGAAAACGCCCCGGCATCCGACCGCAGGCCAAAGCACAGGCAGGCCCCGCAGGTCAGGACAAAGGGCACCGCCGCCGTTTTCAGCATCAGGCTCAGGTTTCGGAAGATATCCGTCCGGGTCAGGGCCGCCACCAGCAGGGCGCTGGTGGACATGGGAGAGCACCGGTCCCCGAAAAACACCCCGGAGAGGATGGCCCCCGCCGACAGGATGGGGGAAAGGCCCATGGCGGAGGCCATGGACATACAGATGACCCCCATGGTGGCCGCCGTGCCAAAGGAGGTCCCTGTCAGGTAGGACACCAGGCAGTTGAGCAGAAAGGCCAGCAGAAAGAACACCGCCGGGGAGATCAGCCCCGAGGCGTAATAGATGAGAAACGGGATGGTCCCGCAGGCCCGCCACAGGGCCGTGATCACCCCGATGAGAACAAAGAGGAAGAGGATGTTCCCCACGGTCTTCAGGCCCCGGAGGGACATCTGCCACAGGGCCGGCGGCGTGTGCTTTCGATACAGGCCGTAGAGGAAAAAGAGCCCGTAGCCCCCCAGCAGGGCCAGGACCAGAGGGAGGCCCAGGGCCACGCTGCAAAAGAGCAGGCAGACAAAGCTCCCCAGCACCAGCCACTCCATTTCGACCCCACTCCCCTCTTTTTTGATTTTTTGAGTATATCACCGGCGCGGCCCCCTTGTCCAGTTTCCGTTCCAAAAAGGAGCCGCGCCAGAAGGAGGAAGGACCATGCTCCTGTCCGCGGAACACATCTCTTTGAATTTCGGGCTCAAGCAGCTTCTGGACGACGTGACCCTGTACATCAACCAGGGGGACAAGATCGGCATCATCGGCATCAACGGCACGGGGAAGAGCTCCCTGCTCCGGGTGCTGGCGGGGCGGCAGGTCCCCGACGAGGGGACGGTCTCCCTGGACCCCAACGTCCAGGTGAGCTTTCTCAGCCAGGACCCGGTCATGGAGGCGGGCAATACCGTCCTGGAGCAGGTCTTCGCCGGGTACTCCCCCGATGTGCGCACCCTCATGGAGTATGAGGCCAAGACCATGCTCACCCGGCTGGGGATCACCGACTTCGACCAGACCGTGGGGACCCTTTC
Source organism: Oscillospiraceae bacterium (assembly GCA_902781745.1). Lineage (GTDB taxonomy): Bacteria > Bacillota > Clostridia > Oscillospirales > Oscillospiraceae > Evtepia. The sequence goes on along the minus strand of CACZKM010000016.1, from coordinate 30,603 downwards.
CGGCGGCCAGCGGAAGCGGGTGGCCCTGGCCACCGTCCTCCTCCACCCCGCCGACGTGATGATCCTGGACGAGCCCACCAACCACCTGGACAGCGATATGATCCTCTGGCTGGAGGGGTTTTTACAGAGCTTTGCCGGGGGGCTCATCATGGTCACCCACGACCGGTACTTCCTGGAACGGGTGGTCAACCGGATCACAGAGCTCTCCCACTGCCGCATCCGCCACTATGAGGCCAACTATTCCAAATACCTGGAACTCAAGACCCAGCAGGAGGAGATGGAGCAGGCGGCGGAGCGGAAGCGCCGGTCCATCCTTCGGGTGGAGTACCAGTGGATCATGCGGGGGGCCCAGGCCCGGCGGACCAAGAACAAGGACCGCATCACCCGATACGAGGAGCTGAAGGCCCAGACCGGACCGGAGACCGACGGGGCCGTCCAGATGGCCACCCTCTCCAGCCGCCTGGGGCGGAAGACCGTGGAGCTGGACCATGTCACAAAATCCTTCGGGGACAGGACCGTCATCCGGGACTTCTCCTACAGTATCGCCCGGGATGACCGGGTGGGCATCGTGGGGCGCAACGGCGCGGGGAAATCCACCCTCCTCAACCTCATCGCCGGGCGGCTCTCCCCCGACGCCGGCCAGGTGGACTGGGGGGAGACCGTCCGCATCGGCTACTTCTCCCAGGAGGGCCGGGAGATGGACCCGGAGGAGCGGGTCTACGACTACATCCACGCCGTGGCGGGGATGGTGAAGACGAAGGAGGGGAGCTTCTCCGCCACCCAGATGATGGAGCGCTTCCTCTTCCCCACCGCCCTCCAGGGCCAGCCCATCGGGAAGCTCAGCGGCGGGGAGCGGCGGCGGCTCTACCTCCTGTCAGTCCTCATGGAGGCCCCCAACATCCTCCTGCTGGACGAGCCCACCAACGATCTGGATGTGACCACCCTTGCCATCCTGGAGGAGTATCTGGAGACCTTCCCCGGGGCGGTGCTGGCGGTGTCCCACGACCGGTATTTCCTGGACAAGATGGCCGAGCACATCTTTGCCGTGGGGGAGGACGGGGTGATCCAACGGTATGTGGGCAACTTCACCGACTACCTGGAAAAGCACCGGGCAAAGGTCCGGCAGCAGGAGAAGGCCCGAAAGAAGGAGAAGGAGCCCGCCGGGGCCAAGCCCGTCCGGCAGAAGAAGCTGAAATTCACCTTTAAGGAGCAGCGGGAGTTCGACACCATTGAGGAGGACATCGCCGCCCTGGAGGACCGGCTGGACCAACTGGAGGGAGAGATGTCCGCCGCGGGCAGCGACTATGTGAAGCTCCAGGAACTCACCGACGAGCAGAGCGAGGTCAGCGCCCTGCTGGAGGAGAAAATGGACCGGTGGGTCTATCTCACGGACCTGGCGGAGAAGATCGCCGCCCAGGAGGGGCCCTGATCTTCGTTCGCTTTGAAAGAAAAACAGCACAGGACCCGGAGCGCGTCCATGCGGCGGCGCGCTCCGGGTCCTGCTTGATGTATGGGGGTAGGGGGAAACCTTACATTATATTTATTTACGCTTCGATGGCACGGATCAGGTTGACCATCTCCACCGCGCCCAGGGCGCAGTCATAGCCCTTGTTGCCCGCCTTGGTGCCGGCCCGCTCGATGGCCTGCTCGATGGTGTCGGTGGTGAGAACGCCGAACATCACGGGCACGTCGCTGTTCAGGGAGACCGTGGCGATGCCCTTGGAGACCTCGGCGCAGACGTAGTCATAGTGGCTGGTGCTCCCCCGGATGACGGCCCCCAGACAGAGGACGGCGTCATACTTGCCGCTCTTGGCCATCTTAGAGGCGATGAGAGGGATCTCAAAGGCCCCGGGGACCCAGGCGATGTCGATGTCGTCTCCCTCCACGCCGTGGCGGCTCAGGCCGTCCAAGGCCCCGGAGAGGAGCTTGCCGGTGATGAACTCGTTGAATCGGGCGGCAACGATGCCCACCTTCATTTTGCCCGCGACCAGGCTGCAAAGCTTTTTATAGCGCCGAAGGCGCGTTTGAGACTGCATGAGACGGTATGACGCGCTTGCGCGGCATGAGCGTGCGCAGCACGCGGATTCCCAAATTAGAGTTTTTAATTTGGGAATAGTATTAGTAGTTTAAGATATGACCCATCTTCTCCTGCTTGGTCCGCAGGTAGAAAAGGTCGTGGGCGTTGGCGGGCATCTGGATGGGCACCCGCTCCTTGATGGCCAGGCCGAAGTCGGAGAGCTGGTAGACCTTATCGGGGTTGTTGGTCAGCAGCCGCAGGGTCTTGGCCCCCAGGTCCCGGAGGATCTGGGCCCCGGTGTAGTACTCCCGCAGGTCCCCGGCAAAGCCCAGGGCCATGTTGGCCTCCAGGGTGTCCATGCCCTGGTCCTGGAGGGCGTAGGCCTTGAGCTTGTTGATGAGACCGATGCCTCTCCCCTCCTGGCGCATATACAGGAGGATGCCCCGGCCCTCCTTTTCGATCTGCGCCATGGCGGCGGCAAGCTGCTGGCCGCAGTCGCACCGCATGGAGCCGAAGGTGTCGCCGGTGAGGCACTCGGAGTGGACCCGGCATAGAATGTCCTGGCCGTCGCCGATCTCCCCCTTCACCAGGGCAATGTGATGCTCCCCGGTAACCTTGCTGACGTAGCCGTAGGCCCGGAAGTCCCCGTACCGGGTGGGCAGGTCGGTGGCGGTGACCTGCTCCACCAGGACCTCGTGGCGCTTGCGGTAGGCCTGGAGGTCCTTGATGGTGATAAACTTCAGGCCCCACTGCTTGGCCATCTCCTGGAGCTCCGGCGCCCGCATCATGGTGCCGTCGTCCTTCATGACCTCGCAGCACAGGCCCACTTCCTTCAGGCCCGCCAGCCGCATCAGGTCCACGGTGGCCTCGGTGTGGCCGTTGCGCTCCAGGACCCCGTGGGGCCGGGCCAGCAGGGGGAACATGTGGCCGGGCCGGCGGAAGTCCTCGGGCTTGGCGTCCTCCTCCGTGACCTTGATGGCGGTAAGGGACCGCTCCACGGCGGAGATGCCGGTGGTGGTGTCCACATGGTCGATGGACACGGTGAAGGCGGTCTCATGGTTGTCCGTGTTCCGGGTGACCATCTGGGGGAACTGGAGCTTGTGGACGTATTCCTCGCTCATGGGCATGCAGATCAGGCCCTTGGCGTGGATGGCCATGAAGTTGATGTTTTCCGTGGTGCCGTACTGGGCGGCGCAGATCAGGTCCCCCTCATTCTCCCGGTCAGGGTCGTCGGTGCAGAGGATCATTTTGCCCTGGCGCAGATCCTCCAGAGCCTCTTCGATGGTGTTGTACTGGAACATACCGTTCGTTCTCCTTTCAAAGCATGTGCTGTCTGTATCGTCAGAACCCGTAGCGGGTCAGAAAATCCTTTGTAATGCCGCTGGTTTGCTTCGGCTCCGCCGTCTGGACGGGCCCCGTGGTCAGCAGCTTTTCCACGTATTTGCCGATGATATCCGTTTCCAGATTCACCTTGTCCCCGGCCTTCCGGTCCTTGAGGACGGTCACCGCCACGGTGTGGGGGATGGCGGAGATGGCAAAGCTCTCGGGGCCCACCCGGGCCACCGTCAGACTGATGCCGTCGATGGTGATAGAGCCCTTCTCCACCACATACCGCAGGACCTCCGGGCCGGCGGCGATGGTGTACCAGACGGCGTTGTCGTCCCGTTTGGTCTCCAGGACGGTGCCCACCCCGTCCACATGGCCCGCCACGATGTGGCCGCCGAACCGGCCGTTGGCCGCCATGGCCCGCTCCAGATTTACCCGGCTGCCGGGGCGGAGGGCCGCCAGGGAGGACCGGTCCAGGGTCTCGTGCATCACGTCTGCGGTGAAGGAGGACCCGGTGAAGGAGGTGGCGGTGAGGCAGACCCCGTTGACGGCGATGCTGTCCCCCAGATGGATGTCCTCCAGGACGGTCCGGGCGGCGATCTCCAGCACCGCGCTGCTGGCTCCCCGGCGGATGGACTTGAGAACGCCCACCTCTTCCACGATGCCGGTGAACATCAGGAACGCACCTCCCCTTCCAGGAGGTAGTCCGGGCCAAGCTGGGTGATGGTGATGTTCTCCACCTTCACCACGTCGTTGGGATGGGGGAAGCCCTTGCCCCCCACCGGGGACCGGGCCCCCTCGCCCCCCAGGAGCTTGGGGGCTATATAGGCCTGGACCTTGTTCACCAGCCCTGCCTCCAGGGCCGACCAGTGGAGGCCGGAGCCTCCCTCCAGCAGGACGCTGTCCACCCCCTGCTTGCCCAGGTAGTCCATGACGGCGGTGAGGTCTACGTACTCCCCCTTCTTCGGGAAGGTCACCACCTGGCAGCCCTTGGCCTCATAGGCCGCGATGGCCGCCCGGTCCCCGGAGGCCGTGGCGATGAGGGTGGGGTTCAGGGCCGCCGTCTGGACCACCACCGAGGAGAGGGGGGTGCGGAGCTGGGTATCACAGACCACCCGGAGGGGGTTCCGCCCGCCCTCGGCCCGGCAGGTGAGCCGGGGATCGTCTCCGATGACAGTGCCCACGCCCACCATGATGGCCCGGTAGCGGCCCCGCTGGGTCTGGACGTGGGCCCGGGCGATCTCCCCGGTGATCCACTGGGACACGCCGGTGTAGGCCGCCAGCTTGCCGTCGAGCGTCATGGCGTATTTCAGGACCACGAAGGGCCTGCCTGTGGTGATGTAGTGGAAGAACACGTCGTTGAGGGCGTCGCATTCCGCTTTCAGGACCCCCTCGGTGACCTCCACCCCGGCGTCCCGGAGGATGGCAACGCCCTTCCCCGCCACCTGAGGGTTGGGGTCCGAGGAGCCGATGACCACCCGGGCGAGCTTCGCCTCCAGAATGGCGTCGGTGCAGGGGGGCTGCTTGCCCTGGTGGCAGCAGGGCTCCAGGGTGACGTACATCGTGGCCCCCGCCGGGTCCTCGGTGCAGGCCGCCAGGGCCGCCCGCTCGGCGTGAAGGTCGCCGTACTTCGCGTGGTACCCCTGGCCGATGATCCTGTCCTCCTTAACGATGACCGCCCCCACCATGGGGTTGGGACTGGTCCAGCCCCAGCCTTTTTTGGCCAGGTCCAGGGCCTGCTGCATATAGGTCTGATCGTTCATCTTCCGCACCTCCGGGTCTTGTGTATGGGGACAGCAAAAAATGCGCCCCGAGTTCTCCTCAGGACGCACCACAATAGCACAGGCTAACCCCGTCCTCCCCCGGCGCGGAACCGCCGCGGGACCGCCGTGAAAAACGAAAGCCCTGAAACGGTTTCTCTCCGTTTCAGGGCATACTTTTGCACAGCAAAAAGACGCAGGATGACCTGCCTGTGATCTTCTCCCATCCAGACTATACTGTCGGCTCCGGAATCACACCGGATCATGCCTTTCGGCTCGCGGGCTGTACCGCCGGTGGGGAATTTCACCCCGCCCTGAAGATCGTGTGTTCACTTGTTGAATTTACCCTACTCCTCTCCTGGGGTGTTTGTCAAGGGGTTCCGCAGACTCCGGCGCAGTTTTGTGATATGCCACAGAGAACCCATCTGTTTCCAGCAAAAATTCTCGGTTCTCCACAGAAAACAGCGGTGTTTTCCCCTCATTGAGGCTCCTCGCCCCGGGGATACTGCTGGTCAAACCGCTGGAGGATGGCCGCCGCCTGGGCCCGGGTGGCCTTCCCCTTTGGGTCCAGAACGCCGCCGCCCTTGCCGGTGATGAGGCCCGCGCCGTTGGCCCAGACCATGGCCTCCCGGGCGTAGGAACTGACCTTGGCCCCGTCGGTAAAGGCGGCCAGGGTCCCGCCGCCGGTCACGTCCAGCTCCCGGTACTGGGCGTACCGCCAGAGGATGGCGGCGAACTGCTCCCGGGTGATGGGGTCGTTGGGGCCGAAGGTATTGGCGCTGTAGCCGGAGACGATGCCGTTCCAGGCGGCCCAGGCCACCGGACCGGCGTAGTAGGCGTCCCCCTTCACGTCTCGGAAGGGGTTGCGCTTGGGGGCCTCGGGACTGCCCTCCAGGCGGTAGAGAAGGGTGACGATCATAGCCCGGCTGGTGGACTGGTTGGGGCTGAACAGGGTGGCGGAAGTGCCGTTCATGAGGCCCGCCCGCCAGGCCCAGTCCACGCTGGCGTAGAACCAGTCGGAGGACTTCACATCCGTAAAGGGGAGCTTGGCGGCCTGGACCTGGAAGGCAGCGGAGACCGTCACCGCCGAGGCGGGCATCCGGAAGGCGTAGATCCCCTCCCGCTGCATTCCCACGTCAACGGAGGAACCGTCGGCAGCCCGGACGGTGATCCCCGTGCAGCGGCAGTTCTCGGCGGGCTGGGCGGTGATGACCACCCGCTCCTTGGCCTGGGCGGTCTCCCGGTCGGCGGATATGGTCCCGTTGGCCCCCTGCTGGAGGGTGATGGCGTACAGCGGAGCCTCGGTGATGGTGAGGGTACCGGGCCGATAGGTGATCTCCGGGGCGTAGTTCCCCGTGGCGGGGACCTGGGCGTCAGACGCCAGGATGGACACCGAGCCGGGTTGGGTCATGTCAGGCTGGGGGTCGTAGGACAGGGTGGGCAGGCGCTTGAGGTACTCCCCGGCTTTCAGTCCGGTGACCCGGTAGTCGCCGTCGTCCAGCACGGGGACGGGGTCCCCCACCGCGGCGGTCTGGTCCGCCGCCTGGATGGTGATCCGGGCGGGACGGATGGTGACCTCCAGGGAGACCGGGGTGCCGGTGCTGTACTGGCTGTCCCCCTGCTTCTGGGCGGTGACCCAGACGGTGCCAGCCTTCTTGGGTGTGAGGACCCCCCGGCTGTCCACCGTGGCGTCGCCGCTGATGGGCCGGACGGTGTAGGTCACCGCCCCGGACCCCGAGCCGCCGGTGACGTTCAGGGAGAGGGTGTCGTTATAGTACACCGAGGCGCTGCCGGAGAAGACCAGGGCGGCCTGCTTGCTTTGGCTGTCCACCGGGTCGGTGGTCACCGGAGCCTGGGTCTGCTTCTCCACCACCCGGACGGTGATGGACTTCTGGGATAAGGTATACTCCGGGGTCCCATCGCCGTTGGCGTCCCAGGGGTCTGCCGTGACGGAGATCCGCAGGGTCTCGGGCTCCGCGCCGGCGGTAAGCACGCCGGAGGGAGACAGGGCGCTCCCCTGCCCCGTAAGGTCGGCGGAGAACCGGACGGTCTGGCCCGCTCCCTTGGTGATCAGGGAATTCAGGTCCAGGGTGCCGCCTGCCGCCACCTCCGCGGAGGTCCGGACCTTAGGCTCGCCGGCGGTAATCTGTCCGTTGCTCAGGGGGATGGGATAGGACAGGTCCAGGACATAGTTGCCGCTGTCCCGGCCTGAGAGGGTCACGGAATTGACTTGAAGGCTCTTGTTCGCTCCCACATAGGGATCGGAAAAGGTCCCCCGGCAGGTGACGGTGACGCTGTCCCCTCCTACCGTGGCCAGCCTTGCGGGGAAGGACACGTCGGTCCCGCCGTCATAGGATTTCAACGGAAGGTCGTTGAAGTCCAGGTCCCGGTTCAGCTCCATGACCCGGGGCCGGATATAGAAGGACGCGGTCGTCTCTCCCTGGTAGGCCCCGATGCCGGTGACGGTGACCCGGCCGGTGCCCGGGGTGCGGTTGCTGCTGTACCGCAGGGTGTAGTCCACGCTCTCCTGAAGGCGGAGGCCGTCCAGGGTAACGACCACGTCAGGCTCGATGGCGGAGCCGTTGTACTCATAGACCTCGTTGGACAGGGTGACCGTCGCGCCGCTGAGGCTCCCCTCCGCCCGGGCGGGGGCGGGGACCAGGGAGAGAAGCAGGAGCACGGCCAGGCACAGGGCCACGGGGCGTATTGACTGTCTCATGCGGGCACCTCCCGTTCCGGTTCTGTCTTGTTCTGATGACGAATGTAGAGCAGGTAAACGATAAACTGGGCCGCCGCCGTCACCGCCCAGGAGACGGGATAGGCGATGAGCAGGGTGCGGAAGGTGGGGTCGGCGGCAAAGCCGGTGTACACCCAGCCCACCCGGACGCCGCAGATGCCGAAGATGGCCACGATGGCCGGGACCAGGGAGAAGCCATATCCCCGCAGGGCCCCGGAGACCACCTCGATGACCACCTGGATGACACAGGTGCCCGAGATGAAGAGCAGGCGGAGATAGCCCAGCTCCAGGAAGGCCGGGTCGCTGTTGAAAAGACTCAGGAGGAGCTTGCCCGTCAGGAGGATGAGCCCCGCCGCCGCTGCGGTGGCCGCCAGGTCCAGGCCCAGGGCCTTCCACAGGATGGTCCGGCAGCGTTTTCGGTTCCCCGCGCCGTAGTTCTGGCCGATGAAGGTGGTGGTGGCCTGGGCGAAGCCGTTCATGACGTAGTAGCCCATGATCTCGATGTTGAAGGCCGCCGCCGAGGCCGCCATGACCTCGGGCCCCAGTTGGTTCACCGCCGACTGGATCACGATGTTGGACAGGGAGAACATGGTCCCCTGGACCCCCGCCGGCAGGCCGATGCCGATGATCTGCCGGAGGCTCTCCTTGTGAAAGCCCGCCCGGAGGCTGGCCTTCAGGTCGATGTCCGGGTGCTTGCCCAGGCGGTAGAGAAGGATCCCCGCGCTGAGCACGTTGGACAGGACGGTGGCCAAAGCCACGCCCTCCACGCTCATGCCGATCACGCACACGAAGAAGAGGTTCAGGGCCACGTTGGTGATCCCCGCCGCCACCAGGGCGAGCAGAGGCGTCCGGGCGTCGCCGTAGGACCGGAAGATAGCCGACTCGAAATTATACAACAGGATAACGGGCATCCCCGCCAGATAGATGCGGAAGTACAGCAGGGACAGGGGGAAGGTCCCCTCGGGCACCGACATGGCGCGGAGGATGGGGACGGCGAAGGCCTCCCCCAGGCCAAAGGCCAGCAGGCCGCCGCAGACCGCCAGCAGCAGGGAGGTCCCCACCGCCCGGCTGATGCCCCGGCGGTCGTTCAGGCCGATCATGTGGGCGATGACCACGGTGCTGCCTACGGAGATCCCGAAAAAGAGGGTAACAACAAGGCCGATAAGGGGGGAGGTGCCGCCAATGGCCGCCATGGCGTTCCGGCCGCTGAACTGGCCCACCACGGCAATGTCCGCGGCGTTGAAGAGCTGCTGGAGCATCTGGGTCAGGGCGATGGGGATCGCCAGACGGAGCAGGCCCCGGCCAATGGGTCCGCTGAGGATATCGATATCTTTCCCGCGAAGCTTTGTTCCTGCCATGGCGTGCCCTCCCTTCCTTGCTGTCATACTATCCATATCATTCTATTTTGGTACAATGACGGAAAAAAGTCAATCTGTCCCGGCGGAAAAAGCGGGGGAGAAATCCCTGGGTCGTGGAGAAATCGCGCTTCTTCGTCTCTTTCCATATCCCTTCAATGAAAAAATGGCGCCACCTCTTGACATTTTTCGCGTTTTGTTGGATAGTGGGAAAAGAATGCTCCGTATGCTCCCGCGCCCCGGTCTCCCGCCGGCGGGGAGCCTCCCCCCGGCCGTCCCGCCCCGGAGCCTGACGGCCCGTGATACTACAATAAGGAGATGGATTGGATTATGTGGAAAAGAAGAGAACTGAAGCGCCGCGCCCGCAGGGCCCTGAAAAGCAACTACTGGCGCTGCGTCCTGGCGGCCCTGGTGCTGGCCATGTTCTGCGGCGGCAGCATCGGCCTGAGCGGCTGCATCGGCGCAAGCTGCGGCAGCGCCGCTGCCGGCCTGACGGCGGTCCCCGGCCAGGTTGATGTCCCGGCCCCCACAGAGAGCACAGACCTCCTCACCGGGGGGAACACCCTCATCAGCCCCGCCGACGACTCCCTGATCAGCCCCGCCGGAAAGACCGCGGAGGACGCTGCCCCCGCCGATGCCGCCGACGTCGAGTTTACCGGCAACCCTGACTTGGACGAGGCCATCAACGAGATGATGGCGGTTCCCCAGCTCAGCGGTCTGGCAGAGGCCCTCTCCGACCTGGACCAGAATGTCTTCCTGATCATTGGCATCATCGTCCTGGGCGTTCTCGCCCTGATCATGCTGGTCTCCCTGCTGGTCCATATCTTCATCATCAATCCCCTGTCGGTGGGCTGCCATTACTTCTTTGCCCACAACAGCGAGGAGAAGGCCCCCCTGGGAGATCTGGCCGCCGGCTTTGACCACGGCTTCGGCCGGGCGGCGAAGGGTATGTTCCTCACCGACCTCTTCCTCTTCTTCTGGACCCTTCTCTTCATCATCCCCGGCATCATCAAGTCCTACTCCTACCGGATGGTCCCCTATATCCTGGCGGACCAGCCCGAGCTGGGCGCCCTGGCGGCCATCAAGCGCTCCCGGCAGATGATGAAGGGCAACAAATGGCGGGCCTTCGTGCTGGACCTGAGCTTCATCCTCTGGTATCTGCTCAGCTTCCTCACCCTGGGCATCGTGCACTTCTTCTATGTCCGGCCCTATGTCCAGGCCACCAACGGCGAGCTCTATCAGGCCTTGAAGGCAGGGAACGGTCCCGACGCCGACCCTTTCTATGACTCCGAGCCCGAGACCTATGACGACCCGACCCCCGACGCCGCGCCCGCCCCTTACGCGGAGCCCGCACCTTCCGATGCGCCCGCGTCTTATGCCGAGCCTGCGCCTTACAGTGAGCCCGCGCCCAGCAGCGAGCCTGCACCTTATGCTGACCCCTGGGCCTCGTCCGCGGCGGACCCCGCACCTGACACCTTTGAGGGAAGCCCTGAGGAGTAAGCACCCCGTTCCCATCATTCCGACGCCGCATGAAGCCCCCTTCGTGCGGCGTCATTTTATCCGAAAACAGCCGCCCATCGGCGGACACGGGTCGAAGGGACGCAGCGCATAAAGCTTTTCAAGCTTTTTCAAGATGTCTGGTATGAACGAACAACGCGGGCCTGCCGCGGAACGAGAGACGTTCCGCGGCAGGCCCGCTGTATTGTTTCGTTTTTTCGTTCAGGTCCCCAGATACCCATACCTGGGCCCCATCCGCCGGAAGAAGCCCACCGTCACCGCCAGGGAGGCGATCTCCGCCGCCAGGCCGGACAGCCAGATCCCGTCCAGGCCCAGGACCAGGGGCAGAAGGAGGACCGCCCCGGTCTCGAAGACCAGGGTCCGCAGGAAGGAGATCACCGCCGATACCAGTCCGTTGCTCAGGGCGGTGAAGAAAGCGGAGCCCCAGACCGACATCCCCATGAGCAGGAAGGACAGGGCATAGAGCCGGAAGCCCCGAAGGGTCAGGGCGAAGAGGTCCGGGTCGTACCCGGCAAAGACCGCCGTCAGAGGGCCAGAGACCGCCTCCGCCAGGGCCGTCAGGATCACCCCCGCCCCCAGGAGGAGGACGATGCTTTTGCGAAAGAGACTTTGGAGCTCCTTCCGGTTCCGGGCCCCGAAGTGGAAGCCCACCAAGGGCGCGGCCCCCATGGCGTAGCCGTAGTACAGGGCGGTGAAGACGAACATCACATAGAGGATGATGCCGTAGGCCGCCACCCCCGCCTCCCCCACCAGACCCATGAGCCGGATGTTGTAGAGGGTCTGGACCACGGTGGTGGAGAGGTTGGTGACCATCTCCGAGGCGCCGTTGGTGCAGGTCTTGAGAAGGACCCAGCCGTTCCACTTCGTCCGGCCCAGGGACAGAAGGCTGTTGTTCTTCCCCAGAAAATAGACCAGGGGGATCACTCCGCCGATGACCTGCCCCAGCCCCGTGGCCAGGGCCGCCCCCGCCACTCCCATGTGAAGGGGGACGATAAAGAGCCAGTCCAGGACCATGTTGGCTGCCCCGCCGAAGATGGAGAACCCCAGGCTCAGGTCGGGCTTGCCGGCGGTGACCAGGAAGCTCTGGAAGGCCACCTGAAGGATGAAGGGCAGGGCGAAGACCGTCAGCCACCGCCCGTAGGACACGCAGTCGGCCAGCAAAGGCCCTGAGGCCCCCAGAGCGACGGACACAGGCCGAATGAGAAAAAGGAAAAGGACCGAAAGTGCCAGCCCCACCCCGGCGGTGACGTAAATCAGCAGGGAAAAATAGGAATTGGCCTTTTGATGGTCCCCCTCCCCCAGGGTCTTGGACACCACGGCGCTGCCACCGGAGCCCACCATGAAGCCGATGGTGCTCACCCCCATGACCAGGGGCCAGATCAGGTTGACGGCAGCCAGGCCGGTGGAGCCCACATAGTTGGAGACGAAAAAGCCGTCCACCACCCCATAAAGGGAGGTGAAGAGCATCATCAGCACCGGGGAGGCCACGAACCGGAGGAGCTTCCGGTAGGTAAAGTGGCCGTCCAATCCGATCTCCATGGTTTTCCCTCCTCTCCCCACAAAAAAAGCGCGCCGGTCCCCCTGGGTAACCGCGCGCACGCGACATCTTCTCGACCCGTATGCTGCGGCAAAGGGTCCTCTGATGAGTTGCTATGAAACTGGGGGAAGTATAGCATAGGCGAGGTCCCCTGTCAAGGCAGGCGTCGTGCCTCTCCCCCGCCCCCAGTCCGGGCTTGCATCCAGGGCCCGTCGGGCGTACAATAATACTAATTATCGATTAAAATGTTTAAAAAACATTTTAATCGCCCACGGCAGATTCTGCCGTGGGCTGCAAGCCTTTGGCTTGCAGGATTAGATATTGAACGGCTTTCTTCGCCGCACATCCGTGCGGCGGCCATGGGCATAGCCCATGGAAATAAAAACATATGAAATGTTTTTATCAAGAAATAGTATAAGATGTGATAAATTGTGACAGAGGAGGCCCCGCCATGCACATCCCCACCTGTGACACCCAGGCTCTGGATATTCTCACCTTCGAACAGGCCCTGGTCCCCACCAACGAGGACTACGACCGGGACCGCTGGCTCTACATCCCCGACCACTACGCCGAGTATCGGTACCTTCTGGGCACCCGGGGGGACAATCCTCTCATCTGCATCGGCATCAACCCCTCCACCGCCGCCCCGGGGGACCTGGACAACACCTTAAAGTCCGTGGAGCGCATCGCCGCGGGCAACGGCTTCGACAGCTTCCTCATGTTCAACGTCTATGCCCAGCGGGCCACCCGCCCCGACGACATGGACGAGGCCTGCAACGAGGCCCTCCACCGGGAGAACATGGCGGCCTTCCGCTACGTCCTGGAGCGGGTGGGAGCAGGCTTCACCCCCACGGTCTGGGCGGCCTGGGGGACCATCATTGAAAAGCGGCCCTACCTCCCCTCATGCGTCCGGGACATGGCCGCCATCGGCACGGAGTACGGCGCGGCCTGGGTGTGCGCCGGGAAGCGGTCCAAAAAGGGCCACCCCCACCACCCCCTCTACCTGCGGAAGGATGAGAAGATCCAGCCCTTCGACGTGGGGGCCTACCTGGATTCCCTATGACCGAGCCGGGCAGCTTCAACCGAAAAAAGGCAGTAAAAAACCGACGGCCAACCAAGCCGCCGGTTTCTTACTTCGATTGCTTTCGCATCGAAAGGAACGAAACTATGGATTCACTGCCGCTTATCCTACCACATTTCGTCCGTAATTGCAAGAGGAAATTCAAAAAGACAGATTTTTCTTTCCCACGTCATTTTTCGACGGCAAAGCGACAAATTTGCGCGGTTTTATTCATATTTTAGTGGAAATTATGCCAACGCGAAACAAAACCTGCATTTTTTCCTGCAATCATTGTGTCTCCGTCTCCTGCCAGGCCTTGCAGAAGTCTCCCCAGCCCCGGAAGCCGCAGGCGGCCTTCTCCAGTTCCCCGCAGGTGAGCTCCACGCAGCTGTTGGAGGACCCGGCGGCGGGGAGGACGGTTTCGAAGCGCTGCATGGACACGTCCAGGTAGACGTCCACCCCCTCCTTCAAGGCGAAGGGGCAGACGCCCCCCACGGCATGGCCCAGCAGCTCCACCGCCTCGTCGGGGGTGAGCATGGTGGCTTTGGTATGGAAGAAGTCCTTGAACTTCCGGTTGTCCACCTTGGCGTCCCCGGCGGCGACGATGAGGACGGGCCGGCCCTCCACCTTGAAGGACAGGGACTTGGCAATGCGGGCGGGGATGACGCCGGCGGCCTGGGCGGCCAGCTCCACGGTGGCGCTGGAGGTGGAAAACTCCTTCACCCGGTCTGCCAGGCCCAGGGGGACCAGATAGGCGCGGACGGCTTCGATCGACATAGGGATCCCTTCTTTCTTGGGTCATAGTACGTTCCATTGTACGGAATCTTGGAAAAAATTGCAACACAAACTCTGGGAATCTGCCGAAAATGCAGTATAATAATGGAGAGAACGAATCGACACAGAGAACGGAGGGACGGACATGGACAAATACGAGGCCCTGCGGGTCTACTACGGCCACGACGCCTTCCGCCCCGGCCAGGAGGCCCTCATCGACGGGCTGCTGGCCGGGCGGGACGTGCTGGGCATCATGCCCACCGGCGGGGGCAAGTCCCTGTGCTACCAGATCCCCGCCATCCTGTCAGACCGGCCCGCCCTGGTGGTCTCCCCCCTGATCTCCCTGATGAAGGACCAGGTCATGGCCCTGAAGAGCCAGGGGGTGGCGGCAGCCTACCTCAACAGCTCCCTGGACCTGCGGCAGCAGGACCTGGTGCTGGAGCGGTGGGAACGGGGCGCCTACCGCATTCTCTATGTGGCCCCGGAGCGGCTGGAGACCCCGGGCTTTCTGGGGACCATGACCCGACGGCCTCCCGGCCTGGTGGCGGTGGACGAGGCCCACTGCATCTCCCAGTGGGGCCAGGACTTCCGGCCCAGCTACCTCCAGATCGTGGACTTCCTGGACCGCCTCCCTGCCCGCCCCCCGGTGGGGGCCTTCACCGCCACCGCCACCCAGGCGGTCCGGGAGGACATTCTCCGCATCCTCTCCCTCCGAGACCCGGTCCGGGTGGTGACGGGTTTTGACCGGCCCAACCTCTACTTCGACGTCCGGCATCCCCGGGACCGGAAGGCCGCCGTGCTGGACCTGGTGAAAGAGCGGGCGGGGCGGAGCGGCATCGTCTACTGCGCCACCCGGGCGGGCGTGGAGGAGGTCTGTGAGATCTTGCAGAACCATGGGATCGCCGCCACCCGGTACCACGCCGGGCTGACGGACGAGGAGCGCCGGGAGAACCAGGACGCCTTTCAGTATGACCGGGCCACGGTGATGGTGGCCACCAATGCCTTCGGCATGGGCATCGACAAGTCCAACGTCAGCTATGTCCTCCACCTCAATATGCCCAAGAGCCTGGAGGCCTACTACCAGGAGGCCGGCCGGGCGGGGCGGGACGGGGCCCCGGCGGACTGCATCCTCCTCTACGGCCCCAAGGACGTGCGGACCGCCCTGTACTTTATCGAAAACGGGGAGGAAAATGACCTGCTCTCCCCCGAGGACCGGGCGGAGGTGGTCCGCCAGGACAAGAAGCGGCTGAACGCCATGGTGGACTACTGCAAGACCACCCGGTGCTTCCGGGGGCAGATCCTGGACTACTTCGGCCAGGACCACGGGGCAAGCTGCGGCAACTGCGGCAACTGCCTGGGGGATTTCGTCCGGACAGACGTGACCATCCCCGCCCAGATGGTCCTCTCCTGCGTCAAACGGGTGCGGGACAAGCTGGGGTATCCCGTGGGGATGAACCTTCTCCTGGACGTGCTCCGGGGCGGGCGGGGCCAGCGGGTGCTGGCATTAAAGCTCAACGAGGTCTCCACCTACGGTCTGCTGGCCCGGGAGAAGAAGGAGACCGTCCGGACCCTGATGGACCACCTGGTCCAGGAGGGGTATCTCCGGGTGGACCCGGACCACGGGGGCGTCTCCCTGACTCCGGCGGCCTCGGAGGTCCTCTTCCGCGGAAAGTCCGTGGTCCTGGCCCTTCGGGATGTCCCCAAGCCCAAATCGGCCATCCCCCGGGTGGTCCTCCCCGCAGGGGAGGCGCCGGCGGAGGGCTTTTACGACGGCCTCTTCCAGCGCCTCAAAGAGGTCCGCACCAGGCTGGCCCAGCGGGCGGGGGTGCCCGCCTACGTGGTCTTCTCCAATGCCACCCTGGCGGACATGGCGGTGAAGCTCCCCACCGACCGGGAAGAGTTCCTGGCGGTGAACGGCGTGGGCGAACAGAAGGCCGATCGGTACGGGAAGGAATTCCTGGCGGCCATCCTGGATTTTCTGGGAGAGGAAACCATCTGAACATATAAAAACGACGGACCTGCGGGCAGACAGGTCCGTCGTTTTATGATTGGGTTATCCCGCCGCGGCCTGGGCCAGGACCTTGGCGGCGACGCCGCCGGCGGTCTGGGAGCCCCAGCCGCCGTTTTCCACCAGGACCACGAAGGCCAGGGGGTGGTTGGGGTCGTCCACAAAGCCGGCGAACCAGGCGTGGGGCTGCTGTCCGCCCCCCACCTCGGCGGTGCCCGACTTGGCGCACACCGGCAGGTCGCCGAACTGCTCCTGGCCGTAGGAGGACACCACGTTATTGCGCATCATGGCCTTGAGCCGGTCGCAGGTGGACGAGGAATAGATATTGAAGGTGTCCGGCCCGCCGGAGAGGGCAGCGGGGATCTGGGTGCCCGAGATGGCCTCCCGGCCCACCAGCTCCGGGGTCACCGCCACGCCCCGGTTGGCGATGCCGCCCATGAAGGTCAGCAGGGTGCAGGGGTTGACCAGGTCGTTGTACTGGCCCACGCCGGACCAGCCCAGCCAGACGGAGCCCGCCTCGGCCTTGTCAAAGCTCCCCCGGGCGGTGTGGAGGCCGTCTACCGTCAGGGAGTCCTGGAGGCCGGCCTCCTTCATGTACTTGTCCAGCTCATTGGCCCCCAGCTCCAGGGCCAGCACGGCGTAGGCTCCGTTGCAGGAGCAGGCCAGGCACTGGTCGATGGTCATATCCGCTCCGTGGGCGTAAGGGCAGGTGACCACCCCGTCCCCGATCTGGGTGGAGCCGGTGCAGGTAAAGCGGAAGTTGTCCAGGTCCCCCTTCTTCTCGATGGCCGCCGCCGTGGTCACCAGCTTGAAGGTGGAGCCCGGCGGATAGGTCCCGGAGAAGAACCGATTGAGATAGACCCCCTCGTAGGCGGGGTTCTCGTTGACGTCGGCAGGGGGATCGTTGGGGTCGTAGGTGGGAGAACTCACCAGGCACTTCACGTCCCCGGTGACATAGTTGTACACCGCAACCACCCCCCGGCTGCCGCCCAGGGCCTCCAGGGCGGTCCGGTTCAGGGCGGAATCGATGGTCAGCATCACGTCGTGGCTGCCCAGGGTGGTGCCGGTGATGGGGTTGTACCCCGACAGCCGGCTGGAGAGGACCGAGCGCAGAGAAGTGCCGAAGTTCCGGTCCCCCACCAGGTGGAGGGTGGCCATCCGGGTGGCCTGGTCCTCGGCGTAGCTGCCGGTCTCCCCGTCGTAGAGGAGAACCCCGTTGGCGTCGTAGAGGGCCCCGGCGTCATAGTAGGTGGTGCCGAAGAAGCCCACCCACTCCCCGCCGTGGGCCACCAGCCGGACGCAGAAGAGGACGAGCCCCGCCGCCAGGGCGGCGGTGAGGAGAAGGGTGATGGCGGTCCTGCCGCGGAGTCGTTTCATGACCGGTTCCCTCCTTTCCTGCCGTTGTCGCTGCGGAAGGGGATTGTGTGCTCCCAGTCACTTTCCCCGTCCTGGGGCCAGAGAGCCCCGGGGTCGTCGTCCTGCCACCGGGTCTCTGGCCGGCCCCCGGCGGGGTCGTCCCGCCGCCAGACCTGGGTGTCCTGCCGGCGGGTGTTTCGGGGCTGCCACTCCCGGACGTCATCGTCGCCGGGGTCGTAGCCGTCGTAGGAATCGTACTCGTCGTAGGGCTCGTAGTCGTCATACTCGTCAAAGTTGTCGTAGTCGTAGCCGTCGTCGTACCGGCCGCCGTAGATGGCGTCGTTGTCCGGGGGGATCCAGCCCCGGATGCGCTTGGGCAGCCGAAGGGTGAAGCTGGCGTTGGGCCGGGTGTCCGCCGCCTTGATGAAGGCCAGCAGCCCCCAGCAGGCGATCATGCTGGAGCCGCCCACGGAG
The DNA here is from genome assembly GCA_902781745.1 of Oscillospiraceae bacterium. Lineage (GTDB taxonomy): Bacteria > Bacillota > Clostridia > Oscillospirales > Oscillospiraceae > Evtepia. The sequence goes on along the minus strand of CACZKM010000016.1, from coordinate 12,681 downwards.
ACGAAGGGCAGGGTGACGCCGGTGAGGGGGAGGATGTCCACCGCCCCCAGGACGTTCAGGGAGGCCTGGAAGATCAGCATGGCCGCCGCCGCGTTGGCGGCGATGACGTAATAGCTGGACCGGGCGTTCACCGTGCGGCTGACGGCGTACACCGCCAGCACCAGGAGGACGAAGACGGAGCACAGGGCCAAAATCAGGCCGAACTCCTCGCTGATAACGCCGAAAACCAGGTCGGTGTTGGCCGCCCCCAGGTTTTTCAGGAAGGCGTCCTCCGTGCCCTTGCCGAAGAGGCCGCCGCTGGCGATGGCCGACATGGTCCGGGTCTGCTGATAGCCCCCGGACTCGTTGTAGAAGTCCCAGACGTGCCGCCAGGCGGCGAAGCGGTTGGCGATGTAGGGCTTAAACTGCAAAACCAGCCAGCCTCCCGCCGCCGCCGCGGTACCCATGAGGGCCAGGAAGCCCAGGTCCCCGGACCGGAGGAAGGCGATGACCAGCAGGGCCACAAAGAAGATCAGTGCGGTGCCGAAGTCGCTCATGAGAGCAAGACAGCCCATACAGAAGCCGCAGAAGAGGACGGTGAAGAGAAGGTTCCGCCGGGCAAACAGTCGGTCCAGGGTGGCCGCGCCGGTGAAGATGAAGGCGATCTTCACGAATTCCGAGGGCTGGAAGCTGATGAAGCCCAGGTCGATCCAGTTCTTAGCCCCGAAGAGCCGCTGGCCCAGGACCACGTTGAAGATCAGCAGCAGGCAGGTGAGCACGGCCACCGGCCACCGGAGGGAGACCGTGGCCCGCAGGTCCCGGAGCAGGACGCTGAGGACGAAAAAGATCACCAGGCCCATGAGCATGCAGATGGTCTGCCGCAGGAGACTGTCCGGGGAGTAGGCCGCCGTGATGGAAAAGGAGACGGTGCACAGGAAAAAGGCGATGGTCTCCGCCTCAAAGGCGGTCCGCTTCAGGGAGCGGTAGAGGGCGTACATCCCCCACATGGCCGCCGCCAGGATGGCAAAGGAAATGGCGATCATGGCCATATCCGGCCCCTCCCGGCCGGGGAGGCACTGGATACACATCATGATTTGGAAAATCATGAGATAGGCCAGGGTCCGGCCGGGGCTCAGGGGCCGCTCAGCCACCCCCCAGCGCATGGCCTGCTCCCGCTCCTCCTCCTCGCTGATGGCGTAGAACTCCAGGGGCACGCCCCCCAGGTCGATGACGTCCCCGGTCTTCACCGGGATGGTGTGGACCACCAGCTTGCCGTTGAGCCGGGTGCCGTTTTTCGTCTGGAGGGGCTGAAGCTTCCAGTTGCCCTTGTGGTCCCGGAGCAGGGCCGCGTGGGTTCTTGACACCGTGGGGGTCTGGAGGGCCACGTCGGCCCAGCGCCCCCGGCCCAGTGCGTTCTCCCAGTGATGGAGGTTCAGCCGCTCCCCGTCGGAGGTGGTCAGCCACCCCCAGATCTCCCGGCCGGTCTTCTCCCGGTACAGAGAGGTGATGCAGCGGGCGATGACCGTGATGGCCACGATGACCGCCAGCACCCGGAGCACGCCGCAGAGAACGGGCAGGATGGCGTCCAGCACCGAGAGGACCTTCTCCCCCGGGTCGGCGTTGGCGATGGCGCTCTGGATATCCGCCCAGAGCTCGGTAAATACCACTTTGATCCGTGTAAATAACTCTCCCATACGTCCCTCCTTTCCGTGAAACGCGGGAATTCCAACAAACATCTTCTCTTTCAGTCTGTATTATAACATATTCTTCTGAAAACGCAAATCCGCTCCTCTTGCAAGAACGCCGTCTTCTGTGGTACACTAAAGCAAACAAGTCTTTGACCAGGAGGCCCCCATTATGCGCGCATTCGCCTATCTCGGACAGAAAACCGCCGGATGGATCCACAAGGACCGTCCCCGCGCCACAGGGTACGACGCCGTCATCCGTCCCCTGGCGGTGGCTCCCTGCACCTCCGACGTCCACAACGTGGCCATCGACTGCCTCAGCCCCGACCGCATCCTGGGCCACGAGGGTCTGGGGGAGATCGTGGAGGTGGGCGAGCTGGTGCGGGACTTCCGGGTGGGGGAGATCGTCGCCGTCCCCCCGGTGACCCCGGACTGGCGGACGGTGGCCTCCCAGCTTGGAGCCCATCAGCACTGCGACGGCCTCATCACCGGCCAGAAGCTGTCCAATTCCGAGGACGGGCTCATGGCGGAGTACGCCCTCATCCGGGACGTGGACGCCAACGCCGCCCGGATCCCGGAGAACGTCTCCCGAGAGGGGGCCGTCCTGGCGGCGGATATGCTCAACACCGGCCTCTACGGCGCGGAGCTGGCGGAGGTCTCCCCCGGTGACACGGTGGTGGTCCTGGGCATCGGCCCCGTAGGGCTCATGGCCGTGGCGGGAGCCAGGCTCCGGGGGGCGGGACGGATCATCGCCATCGGCAGCCGCCCCAAATGCGTGGAGCTGGCCCGATTCTACGGCGCCACCGATGTGGTGAATTATAAGGAGGGCGACGTCCTTCGTCAAGTCCATCTTTTGACGGACAAGAAGGGGGCCGACTGCTGCATCTGCGCCGGTGGGGACGAGCAGGCCCTCAGCCAGGCGGTGTCCATGGTCCGCTGGGGCGGCACTGTGGGGAACGTCAACTACTTCACCACCTATGGGGACCTCCCCCTGAACAACGTCCGCTGGGGCTTTGGCATGGGCAACAAGACCATCCGGGGCGGCGAGTGCCCCGGCGGACGGGCCCGGATGGAAAAGCTCCTGGCCCTGCTGCGATACGGCCGGGTGGACCCCACCCCCCTCATCACCCACCGGTTCACCGGCCTGGACGGGGTGGAGGACGCCTATCGGCTCATGGCGGAAAAGCCCCCGGAGCTGGTTAAGACCATCGTCACCATTTGATCCTGTTTTTTGATTCTACTTTGGCCCCTTCACGGCCATTTACGATAAAGGAGGCGCGGGATGCTTACCTTTCTTCACGCCGCGGATCTTCACTTAGACTCCCCCTTCCAGTCCCTCTCCCCCGATCAGGCAGCGGAGCGGCGGCAGGAGCAGCGGACCCTGCTGGCCCGGCTGGCCAACACCGTCCGGGAGAGCAAGGCCGACCTGCTCTTTCTGGCGGGGGACCTCTTTGACGGGCAGCGGGCCCGGCCGGAGACCGTGCAGATCCTGTACCACACCCTGGAGGAGCTGGAGGCTGAGATTTTCCTCTCCCCCGGCAACCACGACCCCTGGACCCCCGGGTCCCCCTATGGCCGGCTGACCTGGCCGGACCATGTCCATATCTTCTCCACCCGGTCCCCGGAGCGCATCGTCCTGCCCCACCTGGACGCGGTGGTCTACGGCAGTGCCTTCACCTCCCTGCACCGGATGGACGGCCCTTTGGAGGGCTTCCGGGCCTCGGCGGAGGACCGGAAAATGTCCTCCTTCGGCTGCTTCCACGGGGACCTGTCCTCCCCAACCAGCCGGTACGGCCCGGTGACGGCGGAGCAGATCGCCGCCTCGGGGCTGGACTACCTGGCCCTGGGCCACAGCCACACCGCCAGCGGCCTGCAGAAGGCGGGCAAGACCTGGTACGCCTGGCCGGGCTGCCCCGAGGGCCGGGGCTTTGACGAGACCGGGGACAAGGGGGCCTATTTGGGCACCCTGGAGGACGACGGTCGCCTCACCCTGGACTTCATCCCCCTGGCCTGGCGGCGGTATCTGGTCCCCGCGCTGGACATCACCGGCCGGGACCCGGAAGGGGCCCTGGACGACCTGATGGCCCAGGCCCACCCCCAGGACATTCTGCGGATCGTCCTCACCGGGGAGCGGGACGAGGACAACGAGCCCGACCTCACCGCCCTTACCGCCCGGGCCTCGGGATACTTTTACAGCGCCTCTGTGGTCGACCGCACCGTCCTGGGCCGGAGTCTCTGGGCCCGGATGGAGGAGGACACCCTGACGGGCCTCTTCCTCCGGAATATGCGCCAGCGGCTGGACCATGCCGCCCCAGAGGACAAAGAGATCCTGGAGCGGGCCATCCGCTTCGGCCTGGCGGCCCTGGAAGGGAGGGAGGAGCCCAAATGAAGCTGCTGAAGCTCACCGCCACCTTTGGCTGCCTGGACCGGGACACCCTGGAGTTCGGCCCGGGCATGACCCTCATCGGGGCCCCCAACGGCAGCGGGAAGTCCACCTGGTGCGCCTTCCTGCGGACCATGCTCTACGGCCTGGACACCCGCCAGCGGGACAAAAAGGGGGCTCCCGCCGACAAAAACCGATACCGCCCCTGGAGCGGCGCGCCCATGGAGGGCCTGCTGGTCTGCGAGCATGAGGGCCGCGTGATCGAGCTCCGGCGGACCTCCCGGAGCGGGGTCTCCATGGGGGACTTCACCGCCCTGGACCGGGCCACGGGGCAGCCCGTGGACGGCCTCACCGCCGAGAACGCCGGGGAGGTCCTCACCGGGGTCAGCCGGGAGGTCTTTGACCGCTCGGTCTTCCTCCGGCAGACCGGCCTGGCCGTCAGCCAGAGCCAGGAGCTGGAAAAGCGCATCGCCGCCCTGGTGTCCTCCGGGGAGGAGGACGTGTCCTGGTCCGAGGCCGACGAGCGGCTGAGGACCTGGCAGCGCCGGCGGAAATACCGCCAGACCGGCCAGCTCCCCGAGCTGGAGGAGGAGGAGGCCGGGCTCCGCCGGAAGCGCACGGAGACAGCCTCCCTCCGCCAGGAGCTTGCCCAGGCTCAGAGCAAGGCGGCCTCCCTCCGGCGACAGTTGACCCGGTGGGACCGGTCCGGAGACCGGGAGGACCACCACCAGCGCTTTGCCCAGGCCGAGGCCGAGCTGGACGCCGCCGAGGACCAGGTCCGCCGCCTCCAGGATCAGCTGGACCAGCTGGACGCCCCCGACCAGGAGACCATGGAAGAGGACGTCCAGGAGATCCAGGACGACCTGAAAAGCCGCCGGCGGATGATGGGGCTTTTCGTCTTCCTCGTCGTCCTGCTGACCATCGCCGCGGCGGCGGTGTACATCCTCCCCCGATATGAGATCCCCTTCATTCCCGAGGCCTTTACGGATATTCCTCTCCTCCCCCTCTTCCTGTCGGCGGGGGTGGCCGGGGGGCTGTGGCTGCTGGCGCTGCTCTTCTCCATCCTGAAGGCCATCGCGGACCACCGGGACAAAAAGGCCCTCAACCGGCTCCAGACCCAGTGGAACAGCGACAAGGGCCACTTCGAGCGCCTGAGCCGGGAACTGGACGCCGCCCTCACCCACCGGGACCACGCCCAGCGGTACTATGAGGCCCTCCGCCGCCAGGGCGGGCCCTACCTTCCCCCGGAGGCCGAGGCCTACCGGAGCCAGCTCTCCCAGGCGGAGTCGGACATCGCCCGGCTCCAGGGGCAGCTCAAGGCCATGGGCGACCCCGCCGCGGTGGACGCCCGGCTGGACGAGCTCCGGGAACAGACCGACAGGCTCCGAGCGGACTACGACGCCCTGGAGGTAGCCATCGATGCGCTGGGCCAGGCGGACGCCCAGCTCCAGTCCCGGTTCTCCCCCCATCTCAGCGACAAGGCGGGGGCCTATTTCTCCCGGCTCACCGGGGGGCAGTACGAGGAGGTCTCCCTGGCCCGGGACCTGTCGGTCACCGTCCGGGAGACCGGCAGCCTGGCAGGACAGCCCCTGTCCACCGTGAGTCAGGGCACCGCCGACCAGCTCTACCTGGCCCTCCGCCTGGCAGTGGCCGACCTGGTCCTCCCCTATCCCGGGGCGGCCCCCCTGGTCCTGGACGACGCCCTGCTGACCTTCGACGACCACCGGCTGGACCTGGCCCTGGACTGCCTCACGGGCCTGGCCGGGGACCGGCAGGTCATCCTATTCACCTGCCAGCACCGGGAGCTGGACCGACTGGAGGGGATGGATAACGTCATCACCATCCGGCTGGACGGGTTTTGATCCTCCGATCTCCGGCACAGCATAGCCACCTGACCGGGCCTGCCCCATGGCGGCAGGCCCGGTTTTTCGCTCTCCCGGTTTTTTCAGTTGCGAAGCGGCGCAAAGTGATGTATAATATTTGATTGTTGAAATCCACCCTCTCAATAGGAGGTTTTTCCCATGTCTGAACCCAACGAACCCATCCTCCGGCCCGATTCCGCGGGGTCTTCCGCCGGGGAACCGAAAAAGGAGGATACCGCCGGCTGGGCGGGGGATCTGTTCACCTGGCTCCAGGCTCTGACCTTCGCCCTGGTGATCATCATGATCGTCTTCACCTTCTTCGCCCGGATCATTGGCGTGGACGGCCACTCCATGGAGCCCACCCTCCAGGACCGGGATATGCTCCTGCTCCAGTGCGCCGGGTACGAGCCCAGGCAGGGGGACGTGGTGGTCCTCCACAAGAGCTTCTCCACCACCGGGGAGCCCATCGTCAAGCGGGTCATCGCCGTGGGCGGCCAGTCCGTTCACATCGACTACGACACCTCCACCGTCTACGTGGACGGGGAGCCCGTGGACGACTCCTATCTGGGCGAGCCCATGGTCCAGCCGGGCAGCTCCACCATGCAGGGCACCGACTGGGACATTCCCGAAGGGTCGGTCTTCGTCATGGGGGACAACCGGAACAACTCCTCCGACAGCCGGGAGGAGAGCCTGGGCCCCGTGGAAAACCAGTATGTTCTGGGCCGGGCTCTGGTGGTCCTCTTCCCCTTCAGCCACTTTGGCAGCATCCACTGACAGGAGGGAACCCAATGCGACTGGATAAATGGCTTAAAGTCTCCCGGCTCATCAAGCGCCGCACCGTAGCCAACGAGGCCTGCGACAACGAGCGTATCTCCGCCAACGGCCGGGTGGTCAAGGCCTCCTACGATGTAAAGGTGGGCGACAAGCTGGAGATCCGCTTCGGCGCCCGAACGGTGGCCGTAGAGGTCCTTTCCGTTACTGAACAAAAGGGCAAAGAAAACGCCGCCTTCATGTACAAGGAACTATAAGCAAACAAAATGGCAGCTCTGCAATTCAAGCAGAGCTGCCTTTTTATCTATCCTGATACCCCCTCAAATCCGCCTCGCAGAGTTTTCCGCCGACTTCGCCGGTGAAAGAACCTCTCGCGGAGCGAACGTGCAGCCTATCGAGCCGTGCGCTGAGGGGAGCGCAAGGAGGGGGCGAACTGTCCGGGGGACAGTTCGATATAAAATCCTTCGTGCGAAGCACACGTTAAGCAGGCTCAAAAGGGGAACCACGATCCAGTTCCCCCACAGGGGGCGTGGGCATGGCGCCCCTTTTCCCTTTTCTTCACTGGTCTACCGCGTCCTTCAGAGCCTTGCCGGCCTTAAAGCCGGGGACCTTCGCGGCGGGGATCTTCACCTCAGCGCCAGTCTGGGGGTTGCGGCCGGTGCGCTCAGCGCGGGTCTTGGTCTCAAAGGCGCCGAAGCCCACGATTTGGACCTTTTCTTCCTTGGCCAGGGCCTGGGTGATGGCGTCGATGGCGGCGTTCAGGCCGGCCTCTACGTTCTTGCGGGAGAAGCCGGTGGCCTCAGAGACGCTCAGGATCAGTTCTGTCTTGTTCATGATTCCAATTTCCTTTCTGTATTGATCTTGCGGGCGCGGCAGACCGCGCTGTACTTACAGGGTCTCTTTTTTCTTTTCCTCGTCCCAGAGGGCCATGAGCTCAGTGACACTGAGCCGGTCCATGGCAGTCCCCCGGGCCGCGGCCGCCGCTTCCACGCCGGCGAACCGGCGAATGAATTTTTCGCAGGTCCCCGCCAGGGCTTCCTCGGCGTCTATCTGGAAGAACCGGGCGACCTTCACCGCCGCGAACAGCAGATCCCCCAATTCCTCTTTTACGTTGGTCTGGTCCTCCACCGCCGTCTTGAGCTCCTCCAGCTCTTCAGACAGCTTGTCCATGGCCTCCCGGGCGCTGGGCCACTCGAACCCGGCCTTTTCCGCCTTGGACTGGACCTTCTCCGCCCGCCAGAGGCCGGGGAGACTCTTCGCCACGCTGCGTAGGGTGTCCGCGTAGGTGGCCTGGCCCTTTTCCTTCCGCTTGAGCTCCTCCCAACTGGTGAGGACCTGGCCCACTGTCTCGGCGTGGTCGTCCCCAAAGACGTGAGGGTGGCGGAAGATGAGCTTTTTGCAGATGCCGTCGGCCACGTCGTCCAGGTCGAACCGCCCGGCGTCCTCCTCAATGGAGGCGTGGAACAGGACCTGGAGAAGGACGTCCCCCAGCTCCTCCTTCAGGTGGGCGGGGTTTCCCTCGTCGATGGCCTCGGCCACCTCGTAGGCCTCCTCGATGAAGTTCCGCCGGATGCTCTCGTGGGTCTGGACCTGATCCCAGGGGCAGCCCCCGGGGGCCCGGAGGATCCGGACGATCCGGCGGAGGTCTTCCACGTCGTAGGCTTCCTTGTGTTCAAAATTTATCATAGTATTGCCTTTATCACAAGAGTTTCCAGAAGATTTTTTTGTTGTTTATACGATTTTTTAACTTTTTTACAAAGAAATGTCCTATATTCACCGGATGCGGAGCAGCCGAGCGATCTTATCCCCCTTGGGCATCAAGGAGAGGTCGTCCCCGGACACCGCCCTGAGGACCACCACCAGGACGGCGTAAACCACCACGCCCACCACGATGGCCCCGCCCAGGGAGACCAGGTTCCCGGCATGGCGGGACAGGAGGCCGTAGCTGGCCCAGGCGGCCGCCCCCATGACGGCGGAGGCCACGGCGGGCTTCACAAAGACCCGGCTGTACCGGGGAGGACGGGGGGTGACCTTCTTGATGGCTGCCAGCTCCATCACCGCCACCAGGACGAAGCACACCAGGGTACCCACCGGAGCGCCCTTGATGCCGAAGGCGGGCTGCTGGACCAGGAAGAAGTTGGTGATCAGCTTGGCGGCGCTGCCGATGGCGATGAAGACAATGGGCAGAGAGGCCCGGCCGTTGGCCTGCAAAATGGCGTTGCACAGGAGCATGACGCACACGAAGACGGCGGCGATGCCCAGAATGCGCATACAGGTCCCCGCCACCTCCTGATTGGTCCGGGGGAAGAGGGCCTGGACGATGGGCCCGCTGAGGACCGCCAGACCTACCCCGGCGGGAAGGGCGATGAGGGTGCCCACCCGGAGGGAGGACTCGGCGATCTTGCCGGCCCCCAGCCGGTCCTTCTTGGTGAGGGCGGCGGAGATGGCCGGAATGATGCTGGCGGTGAGGGCCACCATCAGGGAGGAGGGCAGATTGTAAATGGCCACCGCGGACTGATAGCTTCCGTAGAGGCTCACCGCCATCTCCCGGGAGTAGCCCAGGGCGCTCTGGAGCAGGCGCTGGACCTGCACCGTGTCAAAGTAGGTGGTGATGGGCACCACCGAAGCGCTGAGGGTGATGGGAACGGCGATGGAGATCAGCACCCGGAAGATCCGGCCGGGGGCGTGGGGCCGGTCTGTGCCCGGTCTCCAGTCGGCGTGCCGCCGGTGGCGGATCATCAGGTAGACCATGGACACCAGCTCGCTGGCGGTGACGCCGGCGATGGCCCCCGCGGCGGCATATTCGCTGCCGTAGCCCCGCTTGATGAAATAGATCGCCAGGATGAGGCCCAGGACCAGCTTGGTCACCGCCTCGATGAACTGGGACACCGCCGTGGGCACCATGTCGAAGTGCCCCTGGGCATAGCCCCGGTAGGCGGAGACCGCGCAGAGGAAGAAGGCCGACAGGGACATGGCCCGGATGGCCGGGGCGGCCAGGGCGTCCCCCTGGAACCTGGCCAGAGGCCCAGCGAAGAAGAACATGATCAGGGTGCTGATGGCGCCCAGGATCACGAAGGTCAGCAGGGCCACCCGGAAGATCCGCTGGACCTGGTTCCGGCGGTCCATGGCGTTGGCTTCGGAGATGGTCTTGGACATGGCCACCGGCAGGCCGGCGGTGGAGACCATCATGAGCAGGTTAAAGACCGCGTAGGCGTTGTTGAAGTGGCCGAAGCCCTCATCCCCCAGGATGTTCACCAGGGGGATCTTGTACAGGGCCCCGATGATCTTCACCACGATGATGCTGGCGGCCAGGATGGCAGCCCCCCCGAAGAAGGTGGAGCTGCCCTTGGACTGGTTCGGTTTCTGACTCAATGGACATCGCCTCCAAATACCAGGGGCATGGCGTGGTCCCTGACCTCCGCCTTGATCTTCTCCAGATCCAGGGTCAGGAATTCCCCGTCTTTGTATATGACCTTGCCCCGGGCCATATTCATGACCACGTCAGACCCCCGGGCGGAATAGACCAGGTTGTCCATGACGCTGTGGCAGGGGGTGAGATGGGGGCGGTCGAAGTCCACCAGGATGAGGTCGGCCATATAGCCGGGGGCGATGCGGCCGGTCTTCCGGCCCAGGGCCCTGGCCCCGTCTACGGTGGCCATCCGCAGCACATCCGCCGGCAGCATGGCCAGGGGATCGTGGGTGACGCCGTTGTGGAGGATGGCAGCGAACTTCATCTCTTCGAACATATCGGTGTTGTTGTTGGAGGACACCCCGTCGGTGCCCAGGGCCACGTTGACCCCGGCCTTCTTCATGGCGGGGACCCAGGCCACCCCGGAGCCCAGCTTCAGATTGGACACCGGGTTGTGGATGGCGGAGATCCCCTTCTCCGCCATAACGGCCCAGTCCTCTTCCGTGGTCCAGACGCAGTGGGCGGCGATGGCCCGGTTCTCCCAGACCCCGTACCGGTCGAAGAGGGCGATGGGGGTCAGACCCCACCGCTCCTTGCAGCCCTCGTGCTCGCTCTGGGTCTCGGAGATATGGAGGTGGATGCCCAGGCCGCAGTCATGGGCGTATTCCGCCATCCACTTCCACAGGGGGACATTGGAGGTGTACTCGGCGTGGATGGAGGCGTCGGTGAGGATCTGGCCGTTCCCCGCCCCGTGCCACTCCTCGGTGAGGCGGCGCTGGTTCTCCACGTCGGGGCAGGTCTCGGGAGAGAAGTCCCCAGGGGCCCCGAAGTAGACGCCCCCCACGGAGAGGTTGGCGCTGATCCCCGCCTCCAGGACCGTCTGGGCGATGGCGGGGGTGTGCATATACATATCGGCGATGGTTGTGGTGCCCGAGGCGATCATCTCCGCCAGGCCCAGGCCGGCGCCGGCGGCCACCGCCCGGTCGTCCAGCTTGGCCTCCGCCGGGAAGATCCACTGGGTCAGCCAGGTCTGGAGGTCGCACCCGCCGCCGTAGCCCCGGAGAAGGGTCATGGGCACGTGGGTGTGGGCGTTGACCAGGCCGGGCATCAGGACATTGCCCTTGCCGTCGATCTCCTGGTCAAAAGTCCCCTCGGGCCGGGTGTCGGTGACGGAGCGGATGGTCTCCCCCTCCACCGCCACGAAGGCATGGGGCAGGAGGGTGTTGGCCTCGTCCATCAGCAGGGCCCGGCAGTTGTAAATCAGTGTTGTTGCCATTGGGAACCCCTCTTACGCGTCCAGGTGCTCCAGGCAGGCCAGGAGCAGACCGGAGAACTTGTCCCGGGCGGCGGCGGCGGCCTCCAGGACCTCCTCCTCGCTGAGGGGCTGGGGCAGGACGCCGGCGGCCATGTTGGACACCAGGGTGATGCCCAGGACCTGCATGCCGCAGTGGCCGGCAATGATGACCTCGGGAGCGGTGGACATACCCACGGCGTCTCCCCCCAGGAGCCGGGCCATGCGGACCTCAGCGGGGGTCTCGTATTGGGGACCGGGGAAGTAGATGTAAACGCCCTCCTTCAGGTCGATGTCCAGCCGTCTGGCCTGCTTCCGGGCCAGGTCCTGGAGGGCCGGGGTATAGAGATAGGAGGAGTCCGGGAACCGGGGGCCGAATTCCGGCAGGTTCTCCCCCCGAAGGGGGGACTCCAGGAAGGGCTTGATCTGGTCGGTGATGAGCATGAGATCCCCGGCCTTGAAGTTCCAGTTGACGCCGCCGGCGGCGTTGGTAACGAAGAGGGTGTCGCACCCCAGCAGGCGGAGGACCCGGACGGCGTAGCCCACCTCCTCGTAGGAGTAGCCCTCGTAGTGGTGCATCCGGCCCTGCATGACGGCCACCTTCTGGCCCGCCAGGGTGCCGAAGACCAGTTGGCCCTTGTGGCCGGGGGCGGTAGAGTGCTTGAAGTGGGGGATCTCCCCGTAGGGCACCACGATGGGGTCGGTGACCTCATCCCCCAGGTAGCCCAGGCCGGAGCCCAGGACCATGGCGACCTTGGGCGCGAAGCCCCCCAGCTTGCTTTTCAGGTAATCCGCGCTCTCCTGATACTGCGCAAAGGTAAAGTTCATGAGATGACCTCCTGTTTCGGTAAAACGGAACGTCGTGTGGTTCAAACTGCGGATAGACAGCTCGAAATATATTACTATACTTCCCGAAAAAAATCAATCATTTCCCTTGATTTTCAAGGGTTTTCACAGATTCTTCTTCCCCGCTACCCGGTTTTTTGGCAGGGTGACGGGCATGAAAACGGCCGCGGGAACCCGCGGCCGTTTCAGCGTGTCAAGAAAGGCTGCGTCTTTCTTGACACGGGGGGATTGCGCTTCACTCGCGCGCCCTTTGGGCACACTCCTTACGCGAGAAGTATTTTTTCACCGGCAAAGCCGGCAAAAAAAATTTTTGATTTTCTTCCGTTTTCTGCGGAAAACGGAACTCTGCGAGGCTTTTTGATACTATTCCCAAATTAAAAACTTTAATTTGGGAATCCGCGTGCTGCGCACGCTCATGCCGCGCAAGCGCGTCATACCGTCTCATGCAGTCTCAA
>CACZKM010000015.1 GCA_902781745.1 Oscillospiraceae bacterium | reverse complement strand
AAATGTTTAAAAACATTTTAATCGCCCACGGCAGAATCTGCCGTGGGCTGCAAGCCAAAGGCTTGCAGGATTAGATATTGAACGGCTTTCTTCGCCGCAAATCCGTGCGGCGGCCATGGGCATAGCCCATGGGAATAAAAACATATGAAATGTTTTTATCAAGAAATAGTATAATGCTTTGATATCATTGGGTACAGGAGGTATGCCTGTGAAACCGAGAGTACTGATCTCCCGCGCCCCGGAGAGCAGCGGGCTGTATGAAAAGGCCGTGGAGAAGGCCGGGGGAGAGCCCCTGTCCTTCCACTGCCCCGACCCGGAGATGGACTTCGACGCCCTGATCCTGGGCGGCGGCGGGGACATGGACCCCATGGAGTTCCGGGAGCCCAACCGCGGCTCCTATGACATCGACATTCCCCGGGACAAGGCGGAGCTGGCCCTGGTCAGCCGCTGCATCTATGAGAACAAGCCCATCCTGGGCATCTGCCGGGGCCACCAGGTGGTGAACATCGCCCTGGGCGGAAACATCTACCAGGATATGAACCCCGATATGCTGGCGATCCACGTCGGTAATGAGGACGGGTCCGACAAGAGCCATCCGGTCCGGCTGGCCTCCTACACCATGCTGGGGGACCTGTACGGAGCGGAGGAGATCGTTGTCAACAGCACCCACCACCAGGCGGTCCGCAACCTGGGCCAGGGGCTCTACCGCACCGCCTGGGACGAGAACGGCGTGGTGGAGGCCCTCCAGCACGCCAGCCTGCCCATCTGGACCGTCCAGTTCCACCCGGAGCGAATGACCGGGGAGAACGGAGAGGCCGACGGACAAAAGATCTTCGACTTCTTCCTGGACCAGTGCCGGAAGAGACTGGGGCAGTGACATGGCGGGCGGCAAGCTCCGGGAGGTCAATCTGGAGGCCGGGATGCCCTTTGTGGACCAGGCCATCAAGCGGCTGACCTTTGAGCTCCACCAGTCCCGCCGTCAGGGCTTCGCGGCGGTGAAGATCATCCACGGCTACGGCTCTTCAGGCGTCGGCGGGAAGATCCGCACCGCCTCCCGGAAGTATCTGAAGGGGCTGAAGGAAAAGGGCGAGATCGCCGATTTCCTGCCGGGAGAGAAGTTCTCCATCTTTGAGGAGCCCACCCGCCGGGCCTTTGGGAAATGCGAGGCTCTGCGGAACGACCGGGACCTGGACCGCTACAACAACGGCGTGACCTTCATCCTACTATAGAGGCTGGACCATGAATTTTGAACAAAACATCAAGCTGACCAACGACACCAACTCCTTCATGCTCCACAACGGCATCACCCTCACCGCCATGGAGAAGGACTATGCCAAGGTGGAGGCCCATCTCACCCGGACCAACCGCAACCTGTATAACGCGGTCCACGGCGGGATGTTCCTCACCATGGGGGACTGCGCCGCCGGCGGCGCGGCCCGGACCAACGGGATGCGGTACGTCACCATCAACACCAGCTTTGAGTTCTTCCGGAACACCGAGAGCGACCACCTCATCGCCGAGGGCCGGGTGAAGCACCGGGGGTCCACCCTGTGCGTGTCGGAGGTGGAGATCCACGACGGCGCGGGGACCCTTCTCTGCGCCGGGACCTTCACCCTCTACTGCACCGGCAGGCTGGACGAGTTTTCCAGGGAATGACCCGGTACCGTTCCTTCCACGCCGCCATGAAGGACCGCTTCGGCTGCAAGGTCTACAAGCTGTCTCTGGACGGCGGCATGACCTGCCCCAACCGGGACGGGACGGCGGGGACCGGGGGCTGTCTCTTCTGCGGAGACCGGGGCGCCGGGTCCTTTGCCGCCCCTCGCTGCGGAAGCGTCCCGGAGCAGCTTGCTGCGGCCAGGGCCAGGGTGGCCCATAAGAACAGGGGCGGGAAGTATATGGCCTACTTCCAGAGCTTCACCAACACCTACGCCCCTCTGGACTACCTGGAAGACCTCTTCACCCAGGCTATGGAGCCGGAGGACGTCTGCGCCCTCTCCGTGGCCACCCGGCCGGACTGTCTCCCCCGGGAGACCGTGGCCCTCCTGGCCCGGCTCAACGAGAAAAAGCCGGTGTGGGTGGAGCTGGGCTTACAGACCATCCACCCCCGCACCGCCCGCCTTATCCGCCGGGGCTACGACCTGCCCGTTTACGACGATGGAGTCCGCCGGCTGAAGGCCGCCGGGCTGGAGGTGGTCACCCATGTGATCCTCTGCCTGCCGGGGGAGAGCCGGGAGGAGATGCTGGAGACCGTCCGCTGCGTGGGAGACAGCGGGGTGGACGGGATCAAGCTCCAGCTTCTCCATGTGCTGGAGGGCACCGATCTGGCCGCCCTCTGGCGGAAGGGACAGGTCCCCCTGCCCACGATGGAGGCGTATATCGCCCTGCTGGAGGACTGCCTAGCGGTGCTGCCGCCGGAGCTGGTCATCCACCGCCTCACCGGCGACGGGGCGAAGCGGGACCTGCTGGCTCCCCTGTGGACCGGCGATAAAAAACGGGTACTCAACGCCATCCGGGCGGCCTTTGACCGGGACAACGTGGTCCAGGGCAGCCGGTGGCGCCAACCATAGAGCCTCCGGGGGATCTCGGAGGATAAATCACGACAGGAGGCAATCAGAATGACGAAAATTGACATTTTCTCCGGCTTTTTGGGCGCCGGTAAGACGACCCTCATCAAAAAACTCATCGAGGAAGCCTACAAGGGCGAAAAGATCGTGCTCATCGAAAATGAGTTCGGTGAGATCGGCATCGACGGCGGCTTTCTCCAGGACGCCGGGGTCCAGATCAACGAGATGAACTCCGGCTGCATCTGCTGCACCCTGGTGGGCGACTTCACCCAGGCGCTGGAGCAGGTCATGCTGACCTATCAGCCCGACCGCATCCTCATCGAGCCCTCCGGCGTGGGCAAGCTTTCCGACGTCATCGGCGCGGTCCAGCGGGTGGATAGCCATGACATCCAGCTCAACGCCTTTGTCACCGTGGCCGACGCCACCAAGTGCAAGATCTACATGAAGAACTTCGGCGAGTTCTTCAACAACCAGATCGAGCACGCCGCCTGCATCGTCCTCAGCCGTACCGGCGGGATGAAGGAAAAGAAGCTCCTGGAGGCGGTGGAAATGCTCCGGGCCCACAATGCCAACGCCCCCATCATCACCACTCCCTGGGAGGAGCTGGACGGCAAGACCATCCTGGAGACCATGGAGAATAAGGATACCCTCAAGGAGGAGCTGGCCCGCCTGGCCGCAGAGCAGGCCGATCGTGACGAGGAGGAACACGAGCACGAGCATCACCATCACGACCACGACGATGAGGATGAGCACGAGCATCACCATCATCACGATCACGATGATGACGACGAGCACGAGCATCATCATCACGACCACGATGATGACGAGCACGAGCATCACCATCATCATGATCACGATGAGGACGAGCACGAGCACGAGCATCATTACCACCACGATCATGACGAGGACGACCATGACCACGACCATCACGGCCATGAGGAGACCCCCAGAGACGGCAGAGGCCACATCGCCAAGGACGACCATCATCACCACCATCATCACCACGGCGGCCACGACGCCGACGAGGTCTTCCAGAGCTGGGGCGCCGAGACCCCGCGGAAGTTCACCGAGGAGGAGATCACCGACGCCCTGGACGAGCTGGTGAGCGATCCCGTCAGCTACGGCACGGTCCTCCGGGCCAAGGGCATCGTCCCCTGCGACGACGGCACTTGGATCCACTTTGACTACGTCCCCGGCGCGCCCGATGTGCGCCGCGGTCCCGCTGGCTTCACCGGGCGGCTGTGCGTCATCGGCTCCGGCCTGAAGGAAGAGCCGCTGAACGAGCTGTTCCACCTGTGAGCGGCGAAAAGCAAGGAGCAAGACTATGATGGAAGAGATCCCTGTCTACCTGTTTACCGGCTTTCTGGACGCAGGCAAGACCAAATTCATCCAGGAGACCCTGGAGGACGTCCGGTTCAACACCGGGGAGAGCACCCTTCTCCTGCTGTGCGAGGAGGGGGAGGAGGAGTACGAGCCCTCCACCTTCTCCGGGAAGAACGTGTTCATCGAACGCATTGACGACCAGAGCGAGCTGACCCCCACCAACCTGGAGCGGCTGGCGAAGAAGCACGCGGTGGAGCGGGTGGTCATCGAGTACAACGGCATGTGGATGCTGGACGACCTGTACAAGAATATGCCCGATTCCTGGATGGTCTACCAGGAGTTCCTGTTCTGCGATTCCCGCACCTTCCTGACCTACAACACCAATATGCGGGGCCTGGTGGTGGACAAGCTGAAAAGCTGCGAAATGGTGGTCCTGAACCGGGCGGATGCCTCCATCGACAAGGTGGAGATCCACAAGATCATCCGGGCGGTCAGCCGCCGGACCAACATCGCCTACGAGGACGTCACCGGCGAGGTCTACTACGACGACACCCCCGACGAGCTGCCCTACGACATCAACGCCCCTGTCATCCAGATCTCCCCCGAGGACTATGCCATCTGGTATCAGGATATCTCCGAGGAGCCGGAGAAGTACAAGGGCAAAACCATCCAGGTCGGCGGCCGGGTCATGGTGCGGGACCGCCTCCCTGCCGGCAGCTTCTTCTTCGGCCGGCAGCTTATGACCTGCTGCGTGGAGGACATCTCCTTTGCCGGTCTGCTGGCCACGGGATACGACGTGAGCCAGCTCCACGACAACCAGTGGATCGAGCTGACTGCCAAGGTGGCAGTGAAGCACAGCAAGGTCTACAACAAGAAGGGCCCGGTGCTCACCGTTCAGTCCGTCGCCTCCGGCACGCCCCCGGAGCAGGAGGTCGCCACCTTCTATTGACCCACAGCGCATAAAAAAGCATCCCCGTTCGTTCGGGGATGCTTTTTTGTGTATATAGGAGATGCTACTATCTCTCGGAGAAATTGTCGGGACCCTCAATGCCCAGCTTCTCCTCCAGCTCCTCCAGCTCCTGGACCAGCAGTTCCTTCTTCCTGGCCCGGCGGCGCTTGATGGGACCGCCGAAGTGCTCAGCCAGGCTGTCCAGCATGGAGTAATAGACCGGGGTGAAGAGGAGGGTGACGATGGTGGAGATCACCATGCCGGTGATCATCACCACGCCCATGGGCTCCAGGATCTCGTTGCCCTCGCCCACGCCCTTGGCCATGGGGATCAGGGCCAGAACGGTGGTCAGGGTGGTCATCAGGATGGGCCGGATGCGGAGGGGACAGGCCTCCAGGATGGCGGCCAGCTTCTCCTGCCCCCGCCCCCGGCGAATGTTGATGTAGTCCACCAGGACGATGGAGGAGTTGACCACGGTGCCGATGAGCATGACCAGGGCCAGCAGCACGATCATGGAGATATCCATGCCGGTCAGGGGCAGACCGAAAAGGGCGCCGGACAGGGCGAAGGGGAGAATGAGCATGATCATGACGGGCATGAGGAAGGATTCAAACTGCACCGCCAGGATGAAGTACACCAGCCCTGTTGCCACGATCATGGCCAGACCGAGGGTGTGGAAATTCTCCATCATGTCTGTGTAGGCCCCGCCGATCTCCGCCCGGTAGCCCTCAGGGAAGTCGTACCCGTCCAGAAGGACTTGGATCTCCTCGGCCAGGTCGGAGGTTTTTCCGCTGAGGCTGTTGCCGGTGATCTGGACCTGACGGACCTGATCCGTCCGGGAGATGGTCTGGGGGGTGAGCTCCACCCGGACGTCGGCCACGGTGGACAAGGGGACGGACCCGCCGGTGGGGGTGGCGATGGACAGGGAGCGCAGGGCGTCCAGGCTGGCGGCGCTGGCCCCGCTGCCCTTGACCACCACGTCCAGGTCGTCGCCGTCCATGGTGACGGTGGTGGCGGTGGAGCCGGTGAGCTCCGAGCGCACCGCGGCGCCGATGGTGGCGGCGGTGAGGTTGTACTGGGCGGCCAGATCATGGTTCACGGCGATCTTCACTGCGGGGATGCTCTGCTCCAGGGAGTTATCCACTTCTGTGGTGTCGGAGAGGGCGGCGATCTGGGACGTCAGGTCCGCGGTGAGGGTGGTCAGAACGTTGTAGTCCGCGCCGGAGACATTGACCTGGAAATCGCTGGAGCCCGTCATGCCCTCCATCATGCTGGAGGCGCTGGTGGTGATCTCACAGCCGGCGACGTCGGTGAGGACCTTCTTCAGATCCCGGGCGACCTCCTTGCTGGACCGGGTCCGCTGGCTCTTGTTGACCAGGTCGATGTTGATATCAGCGGACTCCGCGGAGCCCATGCCCAATGTGCCGCCCACGGTGTAGTACAGGCTGTCCAGCTCCGGGCAGTTGTCCCGGATGATGCCGGTCACCCGGTCGGCGTAGGCCATGGTGTCCTCCAGCTCGGTGCCCGTGGGCATTTTCACGCTGACGGTGACCATGCTCTGGTCCATATCCGGGAGCATGACCATGTTGGTGCCGATGCAGCTCAGGAGGAAGCCCGCCACCAGCACCACGGAGATGATACAGGCCACCAGCCGATGGTGGAGGAAGAAGGACAGGATCCGCTGATAGCCGCCGGAGAGCTTCTCCTTCCAGGTATCCAGCCGGGAGACCCGCTGGATGGCCTTCAGCTTCCCGATGCGCACCGCCGTCTCATCCAGCAGGAAGTAGCACAGCAGAGGCACCAGGGTCAGGGCGATGATGAGGGAGGAGAGGATCAGGAAGGTGACGGTGAGGGAGAAGTCCTTGAAGAGCATCCCCGTCATGCCGCCGGACAGGCCGATGGGCAGAAAGACGGCGATGGTGGTCAGGGAGGAGGCGGTGATGGAGTTGATGACCTCCCCGGTGCCCTGGATGCAGCTTTCCAGCTTGGTGTAGCCGTCGCCGGCGTAGCGATAGATGTTCTCCAGCACCACGATGGAGTTGTCCACCACCATGCCGATACACAGGGCGATGGCCCCCAGGCTCATCATGTTCATGGAAATGTCAAAGACGTTCATCAACAGGAACATGGTCAGCACGCAGAAGGGCATGGACACGGAGATGGTCATGGTGGCCCCGAACCGCCGGAGGAAGACAAAGACCACCACGGCGGACAGGATGACCCCCAGGCCGATGTTCTGCAGGGCGTTGTTGACGGTCTGCTCGATATACTCGCTGGCCTGATAGACCACCTCGGCCTGGATGGAGGGGTTTTCCTTCCGGACCTGCTCCAGGTTGCTGCTGATCTTCCGGGAGACGTCTACCTCGTTGGTCCCCGCCCGCTTGTTGACCAGGAGGACCACGCAGTTCTCCCCGTCCACCTTGGCGGCGCTGTCCTCCAGGGAGGACTCCAGATAGACCGAGGCCACCTCGCTGAGGCGGACCGTCCCGCCCTGGGGCAGGAACAGGAGGGTGTTGGCCACGTCCTCCACGGTCCGGTACTTGCCGTTGGTGGTGGCGGTGAGGGTGTTGGTGCCGTTATAGACCTCGCCGCCGGGATAGAGGAGGTTGGCGGCGGCCAGATAATCGGAGACCTGGGAGAGGGACAGTCCGTAGCCTGACAGGGCCGTGGGGTTAGTCTCCACGGTGATCTGCTGCTGGATCCCACCCATGACCTGGACCTGGGCCACGCCGTCCAGACGCTCCAGGGAGGGGGAGATCACGTCGTCCGCCACGGTCTGGAGCTGGACCAGATCCTCGCCGCTGAGGGCGATGACCGCCACGGGCATCAGGTCGTCGATGTTGATGTTGACGATGATGGGGTCGTTGCACCCGCTGGGCAGGGTCAGCAGGTCGAACTTTTCCCGGAGCTTGATGGCGGCCTGGTCCACGTCGGTGCCGTCCTCATAGGTGATCATAACAAGCCCCACGTTCTCCGAGGAGGAGGACTCGATCTCCTTGACGCCGGTGAGGGTGGCCACAGAGGACTCCAGGGGCCGGACCACCAGCTCCTCCACGTCCTCGGGGCTGGCCCCGGGGAAGGTGCACATGATGTAGGCCGCCGGAAATTCCAGGTTGGGCAGCAGGGAGAGCTTCAGGTTGGAGTAAAAGACCACGCCGAAGATGGCGATCATCAGGAAGGCCAGCACGGTCATGACCTTGTGCTTGATACAAAACGCGGCTAATCTCATGGCTCAGTCCCCCTGCTGGTGCGGGACCACCCGGGCCTGGGTGCCCTCGGACAGGTAGAACTGCCCCACCGTCACCAGGGCGTCGCCCTCGGCAAGGCCGGAGGTGACCTCGGTGACGCCGTCGCCCACCAGCCCGGTCTCCACGCTGACTCGATGGGCGATGTTGTCGCTGTCCAGAACGTAGACATAGGACCCGTCCACGCCGGTCTGGATGGCCTCAGTGGGGATGACCACCACGTTGCTCTGGCTGTCGGTAAAGAAGGTGATCTCCGCGAACATCCCCGCCAGCAGGCCGGCCCCCTGTCCCGCCGGGATGGAAATGGTCACCCCGTAGAGGTGGGTGGCGGGGTTGGCGGAGCTTTCCATGTCAGAGATGGTCCCCTGAAATTCCGCGTTCGCAGACTCGATCTTCACGTTCACCCGGTCCCCGGTATGGATCTTGGGCACCAGAGCCTCAGACACCGAGGCGGTGATCTCCCGGTCGGTGGTGGACTCAATGGTGGCCATGGGGCTGCCCGGGGCGGAGAAGCCGTTCTTGAAGGCGTTCAGGGAGATCACCGTGCCGGAGATGGGCGCGGCAACATTTCCCTTGCTGTCCACCCCCTTCAGGGAGGCCTCCAACTGGTTCAGGGTGCTCTGGGAGTTCTGCTCCGACAGGGTATACTGCTCCCGGGCGCTGTTCTGGCTGGCTACCAGGTTGTTGATGGATAGCTGGGCGCTGTCCATTCCGGACTTTACGCTGTCCACGGCGATCTCCGCGTTCTGCACTCCCATTTTCGCGTTGTCCACCGCCATACCGGCGTTGTCCACCTCAAGCTGGGAGGCAGCGCCGATGGCCAGAAGGGCCTGGGTGTCGGCGAGATTCTTCTCTGCCATGGCAAGCTGGGCGTTGGCCTGGTCCAACTGGGAATTGGCCAGCTCTAGCTGGGGCTTGGTCTTTTCCAACTGGTCCCTGGCCTGCTGGATCTGCTGGGACAGCAGGGAGGACTGGTCCTGATAATTCTTCCGGGCGGAGGCCATGCTCATTTTGGTGGTCTGGATATTGTCCAGGGTGGAAGAGATATCCACGGTGAACAGAGTCTGGCCGGCGGTCACGTTGTCGCCCACCTCCACATAGACGTCCTTGAACTGGGCGGAGAGGGCCAGAAAGACCGATTCCTGGTCTCCGGCGGCCACCTGGCCGGACACGGTGCTCTCCGCGGCGATGGAGGACCGCTCCACCCGCTGGATCTCCACCGCAACGGCGCTCTCGTCACTCTCTTCCTCCTGGACCTCCTCCTGTCCGCAGCCCCCTGCCAGCAGCAGAAGGGCCAGGACCAGGGCCAGGCTCCATTTTTTCGATTTCTTCATATCGATACTCCTTATGGACAGATGATCGTTCCCGGTGTATCTCACGGACATCGTTTGGCCAGGCTCTGATCCACTTTCGAAAGGATCCGGCTCAAGGTGGCCTGCTCCTCCTCGTCCAGATCCATGACCATGACCTCGTTGAGGGCCGCAAAGTGGTCCTTGACCTGGTTGCCCAGGGCTCTTCCCGCAGAGGTGAGCACCAACTGCTTCAGCCGGGCGTCGTGGGCCACCGGGACCCGCTGGATGAGCCCCTTCTTCTCCAGGGTGGTCAGGACGCTGCTGATGGTGGACCGACGGAGCTTGAAGCACACCTCCAGGTCCCGCTGGTAGACCGGGCGGCTGTCCTCGTAGGCCAGAAAGCCGATGCAGGCAAGCTGGGACACCGACATCCCGCCCATCTGACAGGGGGCGTCCCCGTCCACAGACAGCCGGTGGAGCTGGTTCATGATCTGGATGATCTGGATGATCTGATAGGTCTGGGCAATGGGCTCCGTCATGGCCGGTCACCTCCGTTAACTGTTAGGATTCGGACAAATTCAATCATATAACAACGCTGGGAGTTTGTCAATGCTTACGGATGGGGCTCCGGGTATATTCGTTCAGAGCCGGTCCCGTCCCAAAACCCTGCCGGCACAGGTCATAGAGCCCCGTGGACCGGGCCTCCAGGTCAAAGACCCGCCGGGCGGCCTCGTCCAATCCCTTGATGTGGGCGGGCTTCACCAGGACGGGCAGGGATGCGGTGTCCTTCATGGTCCGCAGGACCTGCTGTCCCCGGCTGTTGAAGCCCAGGACCCGGAGGTAGGGGGGCGTTTCCGGGCGGTCCCCCTGGGTCAGCCCCAGGAAGGCCCACAGCACCAGCCGCCGGACCCGGGAGAGGGTGTACCGCTTGCTCTTGACCAGGAAATAGAGCTCGTCCAGGGACCTGGCCTGCCGGGCGGCGTCCCGGAGCTTGTTGCTCAGCCCCTCGCCGCTGTCGGGGAGGCGGGCGAAGTCCTCCGCCTCCATGGTCCGCAGCCGGGCCAGCACCCCCTGGGTGCAGAAGGCCAGGCTGGCGGGGTCCCGGCCCAGGGTCTCCTGGGCGGAGGCGGTGAGGTAGGGCCGCAGGTCGGCGTCCCGGTCCCACAGCAGCCGGTCCCGGAGAACGGAGCCGGAGAGGTGAGGCGTTCCCTCGTCCCCGGCCTCGTCATGGCCCGCCCCCAGCCGGGGGAGGGTGTGGGGAGCAATGGAGCTGCTGCTCATTTTCAGGGCCCGGAGATACTCGATGCCCAGGTTGTTGTTGGGCCCCCGGAGGCAGGCGGCGGCTTCTCTGATGATGGCCTCCGCCGCGGCCTGCCGGGCGGCGGGGAAGGAGAGGCCCCGGTCCAGTCCCTTCCGCAGCTCCCCCCACCATTCCGGGGAGGACAGGCAGTTTGCCGCGGCCTGAAGAGAGGCCAGGTCCCCGGCTTCGCTGCCGAAGCTCAGGGCGTCCACGCAGCCCATGGCCTCCAGCAAGGCCACGCCGCCCCGGGCAAAGGTCTCCGCCGAGGCTGCCGCCCAAAGGGTGGGGAGCTCAAGGACCAGGTCTGCGCCCTCCTCCAGGGCCAGGGCAGCCCGGGTCCACTTGTCCGCGATGGCGGCGTCCCCCCGCTGGACCCAGTTGCCGCTCATGACGGCGGCCACGGCGCAGTCGGGGCCAAAGGCCGCCCGGACGCCGGCGATGTGATGCCGGTGGCCGCTATGAAAGGGATTGTATTCCGCGATGATGCCGATTGTACGCATAACCAAATGCCTCCGTGGAAAAAGAATGGAAATTCAGGGAGTTTTCCGGGAAAAAACGGTTGTTCTTTCCCGGGTTTTCAGGTAAAATACTATACGTATGTTACAATATAACGCCCGGCAAGGCAAGTATATCATCGAATAAGGATAAGGAGTGCAAGTACCATGAAAATTCTGGTCATCAACGCGGGCAGCTCTTCCCTGAAGTATCAGCTGCTGGACCCCGATACCCAGGAAGTGCTGGCCAAGGGCCTGTGCGAGCGCATCGGCCTGGACGGCCACCTGAAGCACACCCCCACCGGCAAGGACGTGTATGATGCTGACGTGGATATGCCCGACCACGAGGCTGCCATCAAGGAAGTGCTGACCATCCTCCAGCACAACCACTACGGCGTCATCAAGAGCATGAACGAGATCGACGCAGTGGGTCACCGTGTGGTCCACGGCGGTGAGGAGTTTACCCATTCCGTCATCATCGACAACAAGGTCATGCGCGGCATTCGCGCCTGCATCCCCCTGGCTCCCCTCCACAACCCCGCCAACATCGTGGGCATCGAGGCCTGCGAGGACGTGATGCCCGACAAGCCCATGGTGGCCGTGTTCGACACCGCGTTCCATCAGACCATGCCTCCCAAGGCCTATATCTACGCTGTGCCTTATCGCTGGTATACGGAGAACAAGGTCCGCCGCTACGGCTTCCACGGCACCTCCCACCAGTATGTCTCCGAGCGGGCCGCCGCCATGCTGAACCGCCCCATCGAGGAGCTGCGCATCGTCACCTGCCACCTGGGCAACGGCGCCTCCACCTGCGCGGTGAAGTTCGGCAAGTCCATCGACACCTCCATGGGCTTCACCCCCCAGGACGGCCTGCCCATGGGCACCCGCTCCGGCGCCATCGACGCCGCCATCATGGACTACATCGTGGACCAGCGGGGCTACTCCAGCAAGCGCGTGGAGAACGTGCTGAACAAGGAGTCCGGCGTGCTGGGCATCTCCGGCGTCTCCTCCGACTTCCGTGATTTGGAAGCCGCTGCCAAGGAAGGCAACGACCGCGCGCAGTTGGCCATCGACAACTTCTGCTACAAGGTCACCAAGCGCATCGGCTCCTCCGCCGCCGCCATGGGCGGTGTGGACGCTGTGGTCTTCACCGCCGGCGTCGGCGAGAACTCCCCCAGCCTCCGCGCCGAGATCATGGAGGGCCTGGAGTTCCTGGGCCTGGTCATGGACCCCGAGAAGAACAACGTCCGCGGCAAGGAAGCCATCCTGTCTACCGACGATTCTCCCAACGCCATCCTGATGATCCCCACCAACGAGGAGCTCATGATCGCCAAGGAGACCGCCAGACTGGTTAGAGAGGCCAAGTAATTCCCTGTACCGGAAAAACGATCTGATACAAGCAACCGCCCCTTCGGCAGAAGCCGAAGGGGCGGTTTTTCGTCGGATTTGAATTATTCCAGGGAATCCTTCCGGCCCTTGATCCTCTGGACCAGCAGGATACCGCCCTCCAAAGCCTTGTTCAGCAGCCAGATCACCGAGGGGATCAGCAGGATGAACACCGTCAGCACCAGATAGCCGCCGAAGGTCAGAGGGGTCAGGGAGAAGGCGGAGGGGATCAGCAGGACCACCAGCGCCAGCAGGACCACCAGCCCTGCCATCATGCCCAGATGGAGCCGGTTTACCGGCTTTGCCACCTTCCACACCATGAAGAATCCCACGATGGTCACCAGCAGAGCCGTAATGGTAGAGA
This sequence comes from Oscillospiraceae bacterium, assembly GCA_902781745.1. GTDB lineage: Bacteria > Bacillota > Clostridia > Oscillospirales > Oscillospiraceae > Evtepia. Next base: position 18,511 of record CACZKM010000015.1, on the reverse strand, counting down.
TCTGGGCGTTGTCCATTTGGAAAGCCTGCTGGAAGAGCAGGACAAAGATGATGATAAACAGGTCGGTAAAAGCCGCGGGCAGAGCCCGGAGGATGGCGTTGCGGAGGAAGTGCCCGCTGACCAGGTTCTCATTGGGCTCCAGGGCCAGCACCAGGGAGGGCAGGCCGATGGAAATGAGGCTCATCAGGGTGAGCTGAGACGGGGAGAGGGGATAGGAGAAGGCCGCCGTAATGGAGATCACCGCCAGGATCAGGGAGAAGATGTTCTTCACCAGGTACAGGGAGGCCGAGCGCTCGATGTTGTTGATGACCCGCCGCCCCTCCGCCACCACCGAGGGCATGGAGGAGAAGTCGGAGTCCATGAGCACCAGGTCGGAGATCTGGGCGGCCACGTCACTGCCCGAAGCCATGGCGATGCTGCAGTCGGCCTCCTTCAGGGCCAGTACGTCGTTGACCCCGTCGCCGGTCATGGCCACCGTGTGCCCCTGGGCCTGGAGGGCCTGGATGAGCAGCTTTTTCTGGTTGGGCTTCACCCGGCCGAAGACGTTGTATTCCTCGCAGGCCGCCTCAATGTCCTCATAGGACCGCAGGGTGGAGGCGTCCACATAATACTCGGCCCCGTCGATCCCCGCCTCCCTGGCGGCGGCTGATACGGTGATGGGGCTGTCCCCGGAGATCACCTTGACGGTCACACCCTGGTCGTGGAAATACTCGAAGGTCTCCCGGGCGTTCTCCCGGACGGGGTTCCGCAGGGTCACAAAGGCCAGGGGAACGGGAGTGATGATGCCCAGCCGGTCCATGGCCAGGTCACAGGCGGCAAAGAGCAGGACCCGGTTTCCCTCTGCCATGGAGGCCTCCGCGGCAGGGCGGTACCGGTAATAGTCCTCCTTCAGAATGAACTCCGGCGCGCCCAGGGCGTACCACTGCCCCCGGCCGAAGCTGGCCGCGCTGTACTTTCGCTCCGAGGAAAAGCCGATGATCTCGTTGGCGGGCGGGGCATCCTCATCCATGAGGCTGTTTTGCAGGGCGATCATGGTCTCGTTGTCCGGCTCCATGCTGGAGACGAAGGCGGACAGCAGGCGTTCCAGCTCTTCCGGCTCGTACCGCTCATCCAGGGGGACCAGCCCCTGGTAGGCCATTTCCGGCTCCGTGATGGTGCCGGTCTTATCCACGCACAGCACGTCCACCCGGGCCAGAGTTTCGGTGCATTTCAGGTCCTGGACCAGGGTGTTCCGGGCGGCCAGCCGGGCCACGCTGGCGGCCAGGGCCAGGCTCACCAGCAGGTACAGCCCCTCGGGGATCATGCCGATGACCGCCGCGGCGGTGGACTCCACCCCCTCCTTGACGGAGAGCCCCAGCAGGGTGGTCTGCCGGTAAAACAGCAGACCGCCGATGGGGACGATGAGAATACCGATGGCGATGAGCAGCCGGTTCAGGGACCGCATCATCCCCGGCAGGTGGCTTTTCTTGGACTTCTGGGCCTCCTGGGTGAGGCGGGCGGCATAGGACTCCGAGCCTACCTTGGTGAGCACCGCCCGGCACTTGCCCGAGACCACGAAGCTGCCCGAGAGAAGGGTGTCACCAGGCACCTTGACGATCTCATCGGACTCACCGGTGAGAAGGGATTCGTTGACCTGGACCGACCCGGCCACCACCTCGCCGTCGGCGGAGATCTGGTTCCCCGCCGAGAGGATCACCAGGTCGTCCTGGACCAGCTCCGCCGTGGGGATGCTCTCCAGCTCGCCCTCCCGGATCACCTGGGCCCTGGGGGCGGAGAGCAAGGACAGCTCGTCCAGCTTCTTCTTGGAAATGAGCTCCTGAATGATGCCGATGGCAGTGTTGGCCGCCACCACCAGGAGAAAGACCAGCTCCCCGAAGGACCCCACGGCGATGAGGAAGGCCGCGATGACGAAAAATATGATGTTGAAGAAGGAGAAGAGGTTTTCCAGGACGATGCGCCTGACCGATTTGGTGGGGGAGTCCGGCGGGGTGTTGACCAGCCCGGCCCGCTCCCGCTTGCGCACCTGCTCCCAGGTCAGCCCGCTTCTGGAATGGGAACGATCGTAAGTTGCCATAGTGATTGATCTCCATACCTGCGAAAACCGGGGGCCCGGTGTAGATCGGGCCCCCGGTGAATTGACCGTAGGGTATTATACGATACTTTTCGGAAAACTGCAAGCCGATGGCTTACTTGCCCACGACCTGCTTCTCTCCGCAGCCGGCGCAGCCGTGGGAGCAGGACCAAAGCTGATCAGCGGAGGGAGCCCAGTTGGCGGCGTAGGGATCGCACTTGGCGCACAGGTCGTCCACGGACTCTTCGGCGGTCACGTCGCTGGAGTGGGCGCCGGTGCTCTTGATGATGCCCCGGAGCTTGTCGGGGTTCTCCAGCATGGGGCAGGGCCGCAGATGGTTCTCGTTGAAGGGCTGCCCGTCATGATAGGCCTGGAACAGGGGAGAGCGAAGGGCCTCCAGCAGGGTCTTTTCCCGGATGTTGGAGTCGGAGTAGTGGATGAACACGCAGGGGTCGCAGTCGCCCTTGGCGTTGATGTGCAGATATCGACGGCCGCCGGCGATGCAGCCGCCCACATACTCGCCGTCGTTCTGGAAGTCCATCATGAAGATAGCCTTCTCGCCCCGCATCTCCCGGATGCGGTTGTACATATGGATGCGCTGCTCGGGGGTGGGCAGCAGCTCGGGCACGGCGTCCTTGCCGATGGGCATATAGTGGAAGTACCAGATGAACAGCGCGCCGTAGTCGATGAGCTGGTCGATATAGGCATCGGTGCTGACGTCGTGGACGTTGGCGCTGGTATAGCAGGTGGACACGCCAAAGGGCAGATGATGGGACTTCAGCAGTTCCATGGCCTTGACGACCTTCTTATAGGTGCCGTTGCCCCGGCGGGAGTCGGTGGCCTCCTCGAAGCCCTCCACGCTGATGACGGGCACGAAGTTCTTGGCCCGCAGCATGAACTCGGCGAACTCCTCGTCGATGAGGGTGGAGTTGGTGAAGCACATGAAGATGGCATCGTTGTGCTTCTCGCAGAGCTTCATGATGTCCTTCTTCCGGACCAGAGGCTCGCCGCCAGTGTAAATATAGAAGTAAGTGCCCATGTCCTTGCCCTGGCGGATGATGTCGTCGATCTCATCATAGGACAGGTTCAGCTTGTTGCCGTACTCGGCGGCCCAGCAGCCCTTGCAGTGGAGATTGCAGGCGGAGGTGGGGTCCAGCAGGATGGCCCAGGGCACGTTGCAGTTGTATTTCTGACGGATCTCGTCGCCCTTTTTCCAGCCGGTGAGGCTGGCGTTGATAAAGAAGTTGGACAGCAGAGTCTCGGCGAAGCCCACATCGATCTCGGTCATGATCCGCTCCACCAGCTTATGGGTGGTGGTACCCTCGTTGTTCACGGCGTCCCGGATGGCCTTGCGCTGCCGGGGGAAGCTCTGAGGCCCGTCGCCGGCGAACTTATCCACCATATCCATGACCTTGGTAAGATTTTTGATGGGGTCCTTTTCGATGTAATTGAAGGCCTGACCGATGGCGAATTTCTTGACTGCGTTCAGCATGAATAATCTCCTCCCTAAGTTCCAATCTCAAAATGTCCGCCGCAGCAATGAGACAACGGGCATAAAAATTCATTGCAATATATAATAGTAGCTTCCAATCGGTTTTTCAAGAGACAAGTCGTACAAAACGGGGCAATCTGATGAAATTTCTACTGAGACAGTCGGTTGTACCTCTCTTGATACCCTTTTTTCTCCCGAAAGTATAATACTTTCCTTTCCAAAAGGCAAGTACTTTTTTTCAAAAGTTATGCAATAAGATTAAAAAGTGGATATATGGGGCCGTGGGAGAAAAAATGTTGAAAAGGGATAACGGATGTGTTACTCTTTTGAAAGAATTGAATCTGCCTGACCGCGATCCCATCCTTCTTGAATTGGAGAAAACTGGATATCCACGAAATCCTTTGGTGATTTTGCCCAGAACCTGTCCGGCCCTTCCAAGGGTGTACCAGCCCCGAAAACCGGCGGTATCGTGTCAGGACCGAAATGGAGCAAGTACGATATGGAGCACAAGCAGTTTTCCGGCTTCTCGGAAGCCACCAACGAATTCCTCTGGGGCATCCGCTTCAACAACGAGCGGCCCTGGTTCCAAGCCCACAAGCAGGAGTACATCGACCATGTCCAGACCCCGCTGCGCCAGTTGGCGGAGGAGGTCTACGACGCCTTCAACGCCGCCCATCCGGAGCTGGAGCTCATCGTCCGGGTCAGCCGGATCTACCGGGATGCCCGGCGGCTCTACGGCCGGGGGCCTTACAAGAGCAATCTCTGGTTCACCCTCCGCTCCGCGGGGGAGGACTGGAACGAACTGCCCGCCTTCTGGTTCGGCCTCCACCCGGACAGCTATGGCTACGGCCTGGGAGTCTACGACGCCCGGCCGGTGACCATGGCCCGGTTCCGCCGCCAGATCGACGAGGACCCCAGGGAGATGCTGGCCCTGGCAAAGGCCTTTGCCGCCCAGGACAAGTTCCGCTTGGACGGAGAGGAGTACAAGCGGCCCAAGGGCAGCCCGGAGCCGCCCCTGGACCAGTGGTATAACCGCAAGCGGCTGGACCTGTATTACGATACGCGCCCCGACGCCCGGCTATACAGCCCGGAGCTGGCAGGGGAGGTGGTGGAGGGCTTTGAGCGGCTGCTGCCCTACTATACCTATTTTAAAAAGCTCTGCCTCCGGGCGGATTGATCGGAGTCAAAAGAAACGCCGCCTCTGTCGGAACTCATTCCGACGGAGGCGGTGTTTGATCTGCCAGTGTTCGTATTTTGTCTAAGAATTCCAGCCGGTGGAGCACCGCGCCGATGGCCATGCCCACAGCGGACAGGAGAAGTCCGGCGGCCAGCATATTCAGCGGCAGCGTCCGGACGGACCCAGTGGCGCGCATGGTGGCCAGGGAGAAGGTCACATATTGGGCCAGCATATACATCCCGCCGAAGAAGAGGATCATCAGCCAGCGCTTGGGACCCAGCGCGGTGTCCCGCCCGATAAAGGCGGAGGCGACCAGGGTGACGGCGGGCAGGATAAAGTAAAAGGTCAGCAGTCCGTACCCCAGCGCGTCGTCGCCGGGTTTGAGCCGGACCCAGAACAGGGCGACCATCACGGCCCAAACGGCGAGGTAGACGAGCACCACCAGCAGGACGGAGGACCTGCGCCGAGACGCTTTAGGCGCCTGTTCCTCCGGCGTCACAGGGGCTCCCTCCTTCGCCATCAGGTCCGTGAGATCGACCTGATAGAGCTCGCCCAGCCGGACGGCGGTGGAATCGTCGTGAGTCACGGTGTTTTCCTCCCAGTCAGCGATACGCTGGGGGTCCACCCCAAGGCGTTCCGCCGCTTCCTGTCGGGTAAGGTTCTGTTTCGCTCTGGCGTTGGCCAGTCTGGTGCCGAGATCCATGATCTTTCCTCCTGTCAGTCTTCAGGGAAACAATGCTTCCAATGAGACTGCTGTACTATTATAATATATGGCGCCCTGCGCCCGGTTCAGTCCAATTCCTCCAGCCGCTCCCGGGCCAGGTCCTTCCTCTGCCGGGGCTTTTCCCCGGGGTGGATGGCCCGGATGACCCGGGCGGGCACGCCGGCGGCGATGACGTGGTCCGGAATGTCCCGGGTGACCACGGACCCCGCGCCGATGACCGCCCCGTCTCCAATCTTAACCCCGGGCACCACCGTGACCCCAGAGCCGATCCAGACGTTTTTCCCGATGAGGATGGGGGCGGGATAGGTGGTGGAGCGCTTCTCCGGGTCAAAGTCATGGTTCAGGGTGGTGAGGATCACGTTGTTGCCCAGCATGGTGCCGTCGCCGATGGTGATGCCGCCCTGGTCCACGAAGTGACAGCCGGTGTTGATGAAGACCCGCTTGCCCACAACGGTGTTCTTGCCGCAGTTGGTGTAAAAAGGCGGGAATAATCGAAAGGTTTTGTCAACCGGCTTCCCGATGATCTTCTCAAAGAGCTCCCGGACCTCTGCCTGGGTGTGGTAGTGACTGTTTAATTCAAAGGTCAGCTGCATCGTACTTTCGTTGATTTCCCGCATGATCTTGTGTATCTCGCCGCCCCCCTCGATGGGGTCGCCGCGGTTCATGTGGTCCAGATATTCCTGTACGTCCATGGAACAACCTCCCTTCCGCCTGGCAGTCCGGAATCACCCCAGCGCTGCCGGTCCGAAGCCGTGGGGCATAAGCTCCCGCAGAGTGTACTTGACGAACTGGTGGTCCCCACGGCCCACCAGGATCTCCAGGTCAGGGGCGAATTCATACAGCATCTGGCGGCAGGAGCCGCAGGGCCAGCAGTAGTCCTCGCCGCTGCCCACCACCGCCAGGCGGCGGAAGGACCGGCAGCCCTCGCTGACCGCTTTTACCAGGGCGGTGCGCTCGGCGCAGATGCAGGAGCCGTAGGCGGCGTTCTCCACGTTGCAGCCGGTATAGACCGTCCCGTCCGCCCCCTCCAGGGCGGCCCCCACCGGGAAGTGGGAGTAGGGGATATAGGCTTTTTCCAGCATGGTAAAGGCTTTTTCCACCAATTCCTGATCGGTCATGCCCGACGCCTCCTTACATTATAAATGATGATCACTGGATGTGGATGTGACTGTTGATGTGGTCGATGCAGTAGCAGTAGTAGCCGTTGCATTTGGAGCAGTACCGGAACTCCATGCCGGGGTCCGATACGTCGGTCTTGCCGCAGACGGCGCACTTGTGGAGGTAAGCCTCCTTGGCGCCGGCCTTGGTCCTGGTTTTGGCGTTGTTGAAGTTGATGACCTTGGGACCGGTCTTCCGCCCCATCCGGCTGCCTGCCCGGCGCTTCCAATAGCCCAGGGTATCGCCGATATCTGAGGCGAAGAAGAGCAGGTAGTTGAGGATGGCAATGACCGGGAGCAGGGCATACAATGGGTGCCCCGCGACGAGCAGCCGGACGATGGTGAAAGCGAAAAAGGCCGCGTCCACCCAGGCCAGCCATTTGACCTTCACCGGGATGATGAAGAAGAGGAGGACCTGCATATCCGGGAAGAGGGTGGCGAAGGCGAAGAACATGGACAGGTTCACGTAGCTCATGGTGGCAACGCCCACCACAAAGCCCATGAGAATGTTCAGCACCACGCCGAAGAGATAGAATATCGTGAATTTGGCGGTGCCCCATTCCCGCTCCAAAGCGGTGCCGATCCAATAGTAGAAGTACAGCAGGATGGCCAGCCAGAGAAAATCGGCCATCCTGCGGCCGGCGATATAGGGCACGAAGACAAAGGTGATCAGCCGCCAGACCTCCCCGTGGAGGATGCTGGAGGAGCTGAAGGAGAGCAGGTTGGAGGCGGCGTAGACCCCTCCTACACCGAACATATCCAGGATAAACACCAGGATGTTGCCGATGACGATGTATTTCATGAGCCCGGGGATCCCCAGGCGGGAATGCTTGCGGCAGAAACGCTCCAGCCACTGTTGCAGTGCGCGCAAAGGAACGACCTCCTTCGGACGATGAGATGGACAGACCGGGGGATCCCGCCTGTACTGGCCCTATTTTACCTGCTTTCCGCCCATAAGTCCAGTACAAACTGTAAACAACGCCGATATTTCCCCGGGGCGTAAAATTTTCCTTGCCTTTTGGTGGGAACGGTCGTATAATGGACCGGAAAATTTGAGTCGGGTCCTGACCCGGCTCTCTATACAGAGCGCGTTATCAAGAGTGGGCGAGAGAGTTAGCTCCATGACCCCACACCAACCTGCCCGGCGGCAAGGTGGTTCAGCTAACAGCGATACGGAGGCGGCGCACGCGGCAGGCTTCCCTGGGGAAGCTTTTTTTGTTAGCCGAGGGCATCGCCCCGCAGCGGAAAAGGAAGGAAACTATGAGCATCGTAAGAGATATGTCCCTGGCCGAGTCCGGCCTGCGGAAGATCGACTGGGTCCGGGACCACATGCCCGCCCTGTCCCGGATCGAGGAGCGGTTCCGTCGGGAGCAGCCCTTCCGCGGCCTGCGGGTGGCGGTGTCCGTTCACCTGGAGGCAAAGACCGCCAACCTGGGCTACGTTCTCAAGCAGGGGGGCGCGGAGGTCTACCTCACCGGCTCCAACGCCCTGTCCACCCAGGATGATGTGGCGGCGGGCCTGGCTTCCCTGGGGGTGGAGACCTTCGGCATCCACGGCGCCACCCCGGAGGAGTATGAGGCCCACCTGACCGAGACCCTGAAGTGCCATCCCCACATCGTCATCGACGACGGGGGAGACCTCATCGAGCTGCTGGGAGGCAAGTGCAAGGAGTATGCCGACTGTCTCATCGGCGGCTGCGAGGAGACCACCACCGGCATCCTGCGCCTGAAGGCCCGGGAGAGGGCGGGCATCCTGCCCTGCCCCATGATGGCGGTGAACGACGCCAAGGCCAAGCATTACTATGACAATAAATACGGCACCGGCCAGTCCGCCTGGGACGGCATCATGCACACCACCAACCTGGTGGTGGCCGGGAAGACCGTGGTGGTGGCCGGCTACGGCTGGTGCGGCAAGGGCGTGGCCATGCGGGCCGCCGGCATGGGGGCCAACGTCATCGTCACCGAGATCGACCCCTTCAAGGCCCTGGACGCCACCATGAACGGCTTCCGGGTGATGACCATGGACGAGGCCGCCCCTTTGGGAGATCTCTTCATCACCGTCACCGGCTGCAAGGACGTCATCGTCCCCCGGCACTTTGAGATGATGAAGCACAACGTCCTGCTGGCCAACGCCGGCCACTTCGACTGTGAGGTGGCGGTGGCCGCCCTCCGGGAGATGGCAGTGTCCTCGGCCCTGCGGCGGGAGAACATCGTGGGTTACACCCTGCCCAACGGAAGGACCCTCAACGTCCTGGCCGAGGGCCGGCTGGTGAACCTGGCGGCGGGCAACGGCCACCCGGCGGAGATCATGGATATGTCCTTCGCCGTCCAGGCCCTGGCCGCCGAGTGGCTGACCAAGCAGACCGGCCTGGAGAAGAAGGTCTATCCCGTGCCCGACTCCATCGACGACGAGATCGGCCGGGCCAAGCTGGCCGCCTTGGGGCTGTCCATCGACGCCCTGACCCCAGACCAGGAGGCCTACCTCAACAGTTGGTCCGTGGACTGACAGCCCGCCGTGCCGGCACACATATATAGTACTTGTAATGAACGAACCATCGTGTTCATACAGCCCCTGCCGGGGCAAAGAGAAAAACCAAGGAGGAACCCTACCATGAGCCACAGATTTTTTACTTCCGAGTCCGTCACCGAGGGGCATCCCGACAAGATTTGCGATCAGATCTCTGACGCGGTGCTGGATGCGATCTTAGAGCAGGACCCCCTGGGCCGCGTGGCCTGCGAGACCACCGCTTCCACGGGCCTCATCCATATCATGGGCGAGATCAGCACCCACTGCTATGTGGACATCCCCAAGGTGGCCCGGGACGTGATCCGGGAGATCGGCTATGACCGGGCCAAGTACGGCTTCGACTGCGACACCTGCGGCGTCATCACCAACATCGACGAGCAGAGCGCCGACATTGCCCTGGGCGTGGACAAGTCTCTGGAGTCCAAGGAGGGCGGCGACGCCGAGCTGGACAACGGCGCCGGCGACCAGGGCATGATGTTCGGCTACGCCTGCGACGAGACCCCGGAGCTCATGCCGCTGGCCATTTCCCTGGCCCATAAGATGGCCAAGCGCCTGACCCAGGTCCGCAAGGAGGGAGAGGTGGACTACCTCCGTCCCGACGGCAAGACCCAGGTCACTGTGGAATATGACGAGAACAACCAGCCCGTCCGGGTGGACACCGTGGTCCTCTCCACCCAGCACAGCCCCGACGTGGAGCTGGAGCAGATTCGGAAGGATATGATCGCCCTGGTCATCCAGCCCACCGTTCCCGCCGGGCTCATGGATGAGAACACCAAGATCTATGTCAACCCCACCGGCCGCTTCGTCATCGGCGGTCCCCAGGGCGACACCGGCCTCACTGGCCGCAAGATCATTGTGGACACCTACGGCGGGTCCGCCCCCCACGGCGGCGGCGCCTTCTCCGGCAAGGACCCCACCAAGGTGGACCGCTCCGCTGCCTACGCCGCCCGCTGGGTGGCCAAGACCGTGGTGGCCGCCGGCCTGGCCAAGCGCTGCCAGGTCCAGTTGGCCTATGCCATCGGCGTGGCCCAGCCTGTCTCCATCCTGGTGGAGACCTTCGGCACCGGCACGGTTGCGGACAGCGTCCTGGAGGACGCCGTCCGGAAGACCTTCGACCTCCGCCCCACCGCCATCATCCGGGATCTGGACCTCCAGAAGCCCATCTACCGGAAGCTGGCTGCCTACGGCCACATGGGCCGGGAGGACCTGGGCGTGGCCTGGGAGAAGACCGACCGGGCCGAAGCCCTCAAGGCCGCCTGCCAGTGATCTGACCAAACGAAGGAGGATTTCGCAATGCCGGAGATTTCTGTGATCGTCCCGGTCTACAAGGCGGAAGCCTTTCTGAAAAAATGCACCGACTCTATCCTGGGCCAGACCTTTGCCGACCTGGAGCTCCTCCTGGTGGAGGACGGCTCCCCCGATGACAGCGGGAAGCTCTGCGACGCCATCGCCGGGACGGACCCCCGGGTCCGGGTCTTCCACAAGGAGAACGGCGGGGTCAGCTCCGCCCGGAACCTGGGAATGGCCGAGGCACAGGGGACCTATCTGGCCTTCGCCGACGCGGACGACTGGCTGCCCCCTGACGCCCTGGAGGCCATGCACAGCGCCCTGACCGCCGCGGGGAGCGACTCCGCCGGCGGGGCCCACTACCTGGCCCAGCCCGACGGGTCCACCTCTGTGGAGCCCGGGGCGCTGCCCGCCGGGGTCTACGGCCCTGACGCGATCCGGACCGGGATCGTGGACCGCCTCCTGGGGGAGCGGATGGGCAAGCCCGGCCAGGTCCTCAACGGCTTTATCTGGCGGTTCCTCTTCTCCCGGGACATCGTCCGGGACCACGACATCCGCTTTGCGGGGGCCTACTTGGAGGACGAGCTCTTCCTGATGGAGTACTTCTGCTATGCCCAAAGGCTGGCCATGATCGACCGGCCGGTGTATTACTATCTGCAAAACCCCCTGTCCGTCACCCGGCGGTATCTGCCGGACTACATGGACACCTTCACCCGCTTCATGGAGGCCAAGGAGGCCCTGGCGGAGAAGTTCTCCCTGGGGGAGGGGATGCCCCTCTGGCGGGAGAACTCCCGCTGGTCCGGCCTGCTCATCGCCATCGGCAACGAGTTTGCCGCCTCCAACCCCGCTTCCCTTTCGGAAAAGCGGGCCAGGGTCAAGACCATCTGCGCCCGTCCGGAGATGGCCCAGGCCATCCGGGCCATCCAGCCCACTGATCTGGGCCGGAACAAGCAGGTGGTGGCCGACCTGGTGAGCAAGGGCCGGTTCTTCCTGCTCTCCCTGCTCTACTGGTATAAAAACCGCGGAAAGGAGTGACCGCCGTGTCGGTGGTAGAAAACAGTGTCATCGGCCGGTGGGTCCTGGCCCTCTGCGCCCTGCTGTACCGGTGGTATGACGGCAGCCTGCTGGCTGCCGGCCTGCGCCGCTTCGGGCGGGGCTGCCGCTCTGCCTGGATGGGAAGCGCCTTCGGCCGGAGCTGCCGCAACAGCGCCGGCCTGAAGTGGCTCAGCCGGGAGGGCGTCCTTTCCAGGGCCTGGCCCAACAGCCTGCTTTGCCGGGGGCTGACCACCCTGATCAGCCTGCCCACCATTATCCTGCAGGCCATCTACCGCCCCCTCCGCTCTGTGGTGGAGGGCAGCGTCTTCGCCCGGCTCTTCCTGGGCATGGCGGAGCAAACGCCCCTCCTGGTGGGTTGGGTGATGCTGGCGGTGATGGTGGTGCCCTATGAGGCGTGGAACAACGCCTACAGCCTGGCGGGCTTTGCGCTCTGCCTGTTCCTGACGGTTTTCGCCGGGGTCCGCAAGCCCGATTTCCGCCTGTCTCTGGCTTCCGTGGGCCCCTGGCTCATGGCCTTTGCCGGGCTGGTGGTCCTGGCCTGGTATCTCTCTATCGACCGGTCGGAATCCACCCGCCATCTGAGCTTCCATCTTACCTGTATGCTCTGCGTGCTGATCCTGGTGACCACCGTGGAGCGGCGGGAGCAGTTGATCCGTCTCCTGGAGATGGCCTCTCTGGCCATGCTGGTCATCTCCCTGTACGGCTTCTGGCAGCGCATCCAGGGCATCGAGGTCAACCCCTCCTATGTGGACCTGACCGTGAACCGGGGGATGCCCGGCCGGGTGTTCAGTTTCTTTGAGAACCCCAATGCCTGCGGCGAGGTCCTTTTGCTCCTCCTGCCCCTGGCCTTTGCGCTCATCCTCTGCGGCGGCTGGGGCGGACGGCTCCTGGGCCTTCTGTCCTTCGGGGCCGGCGGCATGGCCATCGCCATGACCTACTCCCGGGCCAGTTGGATCGGCCTGGTGGTGGCGGCTTTCCTCTTCGTCCTGCTGTGGAACAAGCGGATCATCCCCGTGGCCCTGATCGTGGCCGTTATCGGCTGCTTCTTCCTGCCCAGCACGGTGATCCATCGGTTCCTGACCATTTTCAACACCTCGGACACCTCCACCGCCAGCCGCTTCCCCTACTATCAGGCGGCCTGGGACTTCATCAAGACCCAGCCCTTCCTGGGGGCCGGTCTGGGCACCGAGCAGGTGCGGACCGTCATCGAGGACCGGGAACTCTTCCACGGCGTGGACGTCTTCGTCCACTGCCACAACACCTATCTGCAGATCTGGTGCGAGATGGGCTTTTTCGGCCTGGTGACCTTTGTGGCCGGGCTCCTCTGGACCATCCGCCGGGGCATTGATTCCGTCCGGACCGCCCTGTGCAGCAGCCAGACCCGCATCGCGGTCATCGGCGGGACCTCCGCCCTCCTGGGCGCCATGGTCTGCGGCCTGGCCGACTATCTTTGGAATTACCCCCGCGTCATGCTGATCTTCTGGTTCGTGGCGGGCGTCGCCCTGGCGGGCATCCGCCTGGCTGCCCGGGAAGCCAATGGGGAGACAGCCTGACTCCCGCGCAAAAGGAGCGCCCCATGCAGTTGAAAAACCTTTGGAACGAAAAAAACGTCACCCTGTCCTTTGAGGTCTTCCCCAACAAGAAGGACAGCGACTTTGAGACCGTCCGGGCCGCCGCCGAGGCCATCGCCCGGCTGAAGCCCGACTTCATGAGCGTCACCTACGGGGCCGGCGGCTCCACGGCGGCCAACACCGCCGCCATCGCCCAGGCCATCCAGGGCCAGGGGATCACCGCCCTGGCCCACCTGACCTGCGTGACCTCGGACAAGGCCCGGATCCGGGCGGAGCTGGAGGGCCTGCGGGCCTCTGGCATCGAAAACATCCTGGCCCTCCGGGGGGATTACCCCGAGGACTTCGACCCCGCCGCCCCCCGGGACTACACCTACGCTGTGGATCTGGTCCGGGACATCAAGGCCTTCGGCGGCTTCACCATCGGCGGAGCCTGCTACCCCGACGGCCATGTGGAGAGCCCCAGCCAGTCCGAGGACCTGCGCCACCTGAAGGAAAAGGTGGACGCCGGCCTGGACTTCCTGACCACCCAGATGTTCTTTGACAACAGCGCCCTGTACAGCTTCCTCTACCGGGCCCGGGAGGTGGGCATCACCGTGCCGGTCCTGGCGGGGATCATGCCCGTCACCAACGTCATCCAAATGCGCCGCATCCTCTCTCTGTCCGGCTCCACGCCGCCCACCCGGTTCCGGATGCTCCTGGACCGGTTCCGGGAGAAGCCCGACGCCATGAAGCAGGCGGGGATCGTCTATGCCGCCGAGCAGATCGTGGACCTGGTGTCCAATGGAGTCCACGGCATCCACGTCTACGCCATGAACCGCCCCGAGGTGGCCGAGCGGCTGCTGGACAACCTCGGCCACGTCCTGGACCGGGTATGAGAGCCGACCGCCGAGAAGTGGCCCGGTATCTGGGCCTGGGCGGCAGGGACCTGCCGGAGGAGCTGGAGGCATACGCCGCCGCCTGCGAGGCCGAATTGGCCCGGGCAGCCGCTCCGAAGACCGTCAGCCGCCGGCTGCCGGTGTCTCAGATGCCCGGCGAGAGCAGGGACCTGGCCCATCACCTCCGGCACTGTAAAGACTGTGTCCTCTACGCCGTTACCCTGGGGGCGGAGACCGACCGCCTTCTCCGCCGCTGGTCCGCCCAGAGCATGGCCAAGGCGGCGGTGGGGCAAGCGGTGTGCGCCGTCTGGCTGGATGACCTGTGCGCCGGTCTGTGCCGGGACTTGGCAGAGGAGGGGAGTTATCTCACCCCGCCCTTCAGCCCCGGCTATGGAGACTGGGATCTGTCCGTCCAGGGTCGGGTCCTGGACCTGCTCACCGCCCACAAGCGCATCGGCCTGACCCTGACCGCCGGCGGGATGCTGGTGCCGGAGAAGTCCGTTACCGCTGTGGTAGGGCTCAGCGACCGGGAGGCGGACGCCTGCGGCCAGAAGTGTATGCGCTGCACCAAGACCGACTGCCCCTTCCGGGCGTCAGACTGATCCACCCCAATATATTTTTTAGCGTATAAACATACTGACACGATAGGAAAGGAGTGCTGTCCATGCAGCCTATCTTAGAAGCCATAAAGACCCGACGGATGTATTTTGACGGCGGCATGGGGAGTATGCTCCAGGCGGCGGGGATCCCCGAGGGCCTCCTGCCGGACGTGTGGAGCGTTCAGAATCCGGAGGCCGTCCAGACCGTCCACCGGGCCTACCTCCGGGCGGGCAGCCGTCTGATCACCACCAACACCTTCGGCGCCACCCGCCCCAAGCTGGCTCCTTACGGGGTGACGGTAGGGGAGGTGGTCACGGCGGCGGTGAACAACGCCCGGGCGGCCATGGAGGCCGAGGGGGTCACTGACGGCTACGTCTGCGTGGACATCGGCCCCTCAGGCAAGCTCCTCAAGCCCTACGGCGACCTGGACTTTGAGGACGCGGTGGCCCTCTTTGCCGAGCCCGCGGCGGCGGCCCAGGCGGCGGGAGCGGACGCTATCCTCATCGAGACCATGAGCGACCTCTACGAGATGAAGGCCGCGGTCCTGGCCGCCAAGGAAAACAGCGACCTTCCCATCTTTGCCAGCCTGATCTTCGACGGGACGGGCAAGCTTCTCACCGGCGGCTCTCCCCGGGCCGCCGTGGCCCTGCTGGAGGGCCTTGGGGTGGACGTTTTCGGCGTCAACTGCGGCCTGGGACCCAAAGAGATGGCCCCGGTCTTTGAGGCCCTGTGGCGGGATTCCTCCACGCCCCTCCTTCTCCAGCCCAACGCCGGCCTGCCCCGCAGCCAGGGGGGAAAAGCGGTCTACGACGTGGACCCGGCGGACTACGCCGCCCAGATGCTTCCCCTGGCCCCCATGGCCACCGTCCTGGGGGGCTGCTGCGGCACTACCCCGGACCATCTGCGGGCCCTGGTGGAGGCCACCAGAGACATCCCCCTGCCCACGGTGACGGAAAAGGATACCTTGTTCATTTCCTCCTACTGTCAGGCGGTGGCTCTGGACGGGACCGACCCGGTGATCATCGGGGAGCGCATCAACCCCACGGGGAAGAAGAAGCTCCAGGCTGCCCTTCGGGCGGGGGACACCGGGTACGTCCTCAACGAGGCCCTGAAGCAGGAGGACGCCGGGGCCCACATCCTGGACGTGAACGTGGGCCTGCCCGACCTGGATGAGCCGGCGGTGCTGACTAAAATGGTGGAAGCCATTCAGGAGGTCACCGGCCTTCCCCTCCAGTTGGACACCTCGGACCCCGTCGCTATGGAGTCCGCCCTCCGGCGATACAATGGAAAGCCCCTGATCAATTCGGTCAACGGCAAGGAGGAGAGCCTGAAGACCATCCTGCCCCTGGTGAAGAAGTACGGCGGCGGCCTGGTCTGCCTCACCCTGGACGACGACGGCATCCCCGACAGCGCCCAGGGCCGTCTGGCCATTGCCAAGCGCATCGCTGCTGCTGCAGAGGCCCAGGGCATCCGCCGCCGGGAGCTCCTGGTGGACGGCCTGACCATGCCCGTCTCCGCCGGGGGCGAGAACGCCAATATCACCCTGGAGACCATCCGCCTGGCCAAGGCGGAGCTGGGGGTCAAGACTGCCCTGGGGGTATCCAACGTCTCCTTCGGCCTGCCCCGGCGGGACAATCTGAACCAGAGCTTCTTCACCCTGGCCCTTCACAACGGCCTGGACGGGGCCATCATCAACCCCAACAGCGCCCCCATGATGGGGACCTATCGCTCCTATCGGGCCCTCCGTGGCCTGGACGAGAAGTGCCAGGAATACATGGAGGCCTTCAAGGACGCACCGGACCCGGTCCCTGCCCCGGCGGTCTCCGCCGCACCCAAGCCCGCCGCCGCTCCGGCGTCCGTGGAGATGACCCTGCGCCACGCGGTGACCAAGGGCCTCCGGGAGGCTGCCTCCGCCCAGGCCAGGACCATGGCCGAGGGCGGGACGGACATTCTGGACATCATCAACGGCCAACTGGTCCCCGCCCTGGACGAGGTGGGCCGGGAGTTTGAGGCGGGCAAGCTCTTCCTGCCCCAGCTTCTCATGAGCGCCGAGGCCGCCAAGGACGCCTTCCAGATCTTAAAGGAATATCTCCCGGCGGGGGAGTCCGGCGGCAGTCCCCAAATCCTCCTGGCCACGGTGAAGGGGGACATCCACGACATCGGGAAGAACATCGTCAAGGTCCTCCTGGAGAGCTACCGCTTCCGGGTCCTGGACCTGGGGAAGGATGTGTCCCCGGAGACCATTGCCGACGCGGCGGCGGAGCATCAGATCCCCCTGGTGGGCCTCTCCGCCCTGATGACCACCACCGCCCCCTATATGGCGGAGACCATCCGCCTTCTCCGGGACCGGGGCCTGCCCTGCAAGGTGGTGGTAGGCGGCGCGGTGATCACCCGGGACTACGCCGAATCCATCGGCGCGGACTGCTATGCCCCCGACGCCATGGAGACCGTCCACTACGCCCAGCGTCTGCTGGAAGGATAACAGAGAGTCCCCCCGGAAAAAACGGTTTCACCTGCAATTATTCCCGTTGGAATAGTTGACAGTGGCAGGATTTGATGTTAAATTTAAGAGTCGAAAGGGACCGGTTCGCCCCGGTCCCTTTTCACGATTATCTTATCTTTTTCAGAGAGAGGACAGTGCATACACCATGAAAACCAACCGCAACGTCGGGCTGCTGATCGTCTTCCTGATCATCACCGTGCTGATGGCAGTGGCGTTCTTCCCGTCCGTCAACCACAGCGTTGCCGAGGGCCTGGGCTCCATCGTGCCCATCGACTCCGACAGCCTGGACAACACCACCCGCACCATTTTCGACTCCGTGAACTACGCCCGGTCCATCCATATCCTGGCCATGCTCCTGCTGGGCTTCGGCTTCCTGATGGTCTTCCTCCGGGGTCATGAGTTCACCTCCCTGACCGCCACCTTCCTGGCCGTCAGCATCTCCATCCCCGTGTACATGATCGTGGAGAGCTTCCTGCCCAACGAGTACGAGGTCATGACCATCAACGGCCTGCTCTTCGCCGAGTTTGCCGGGGCCAGCCTGCTCATCTGCATGGGTGCGGTCCTGGGCCGGCTCAAGATGGACCAGTACTTCATCCTGGGCATCCTCTTCACCCTGGCATATATCTTCAACGAATGGCTCCTGCTGGAGAGCGGCCTCTTCAAGGGCTTCCTGGACACCGGCGGGTCCGTGGCCATCCACGCCTTCGGCGCCTACTTCGGCCTGGGCGTCGTCATGGCGACTGACAAGAAGTTCGCCGGCAAGCCCGGCCCCAAGGCGGACAAGATCAGCAACGAGTTCTGCCTGCTGGGCAGCATGGTGCTTTGGCTTTTCTGGCCCTCCTTCACCAGCTCCGTGGCCTCCCCTGACCGCACCTATCTCACCGCTCTGAACACCATCCTGGCCCTGTGCGGCTCCACCCTGGCCACCTACGTCTTCACCAAGCTCATCCGGGGCAAGATCGAGATCGAGGACATCGCCAACGCGGCCCTGGCCGGCGGCGTGGCCATCGGCTCCACCTGCTCCACTGCCAACCCCGGCTTCTCCATGGTCATCGGCATCTGCGCCGGCATCCTGAGCACCGTGGGCTTCTCCATCATCGCCCCCAAGGTCTGCGCCCTCATCAAGGGCACCGACACCTGCGGCGTCCACAACCTCCACGGCATGCCCGGCCTGCTGGGCGGCCTTTTCGCCATCGCCATCAACGGCCAGCCCGGCACCCAGATCGGGGCCTGCGTCTGCACCGTGGTGGTGGGCCTGGTCCTGGGCCGCGTCTGCGGCTTCATCCTGGGCCTCTTCGGCACCAAGGAGGACACCTATCAGGACGAGGACGACTTCCTGCTGGAGGAAGAGTAAGCCTCCCTTTCACAACCATTCATACTATTCCCAAATTAAAAGCTTTAATTTGGGAATCCGCGTGCTGCGCACGCTCATGCCGCGCAAGCGCGTCATACCGTCTCATGCAGTCTCAAAC
>CACZKM010000014.1 GCA_902781745.1 Oscillospiraceae bacterium | reverse complement strand
ATCTAATCCTGCAAGCCTTTGGCTTGCAGCCCACGGCAGAATCTGCCGTGGGCGATTAAAATGTTTTTTAAACATTTTAATCGATAATTAGTATTATTCATCAATCCAACAATCTACTGTTTTAATCACAAAAAATACCCCCAGTTCATTGCATTTCTTCACGGGCAATAAACTGAGGGTATTCATTGGTTCAGCCAAAAAAGTTTATAGGCTTTTCGGCCAATCATCACTTGTACTTTCATAGCGTTCATAGGCTTAACGCTTCGCTTATGAAAGCTGCAAACGCATGCCGCGCAAGGGTTACGCCACCCTCACATCTTCCTTCTCTCCAGCACCAGCCGATCCGCGATCATGGCGATGAATTCGCTATTGGTGGGCTTCCCCTTGGTGTTGGATACCGTATAGCCGAAGTACTTCTGCAGGGTCTCCAGGTCGCCCCGGTCCCAGGCCACCTCGATGGCGTGGCGGATGGCCCGCTCCACCCTTGAGGCGGTGGTGCCGAAGGTCCGGGCCACCTCGGGGTAGAGGACCTTGGTGACGGCGTTGATCACGTCCATGTCCTCCACCGTCATGATGATGGCCTCCCGGAGGTATTGATAGCCCTTGATGTGGGCGGGGACGCCGATCTCGTGGATGATGGCGGTGACCCGGGCCTCCAGCAGCTCCCGGGGCGTGGGGTCGGCCTGGCCGGTGAGGCCCTCCGCCCAGTGCTGGGCCGCCAGCAGGCGGATACGCTCGATCACCGAGGGCAGGCGGCAGGGCTTTGCCATGTAGTAGTCCCCACCCCGGGCGGCCACCTGGTCCGCGATGCCGCCCCGGGCAAAGCCCGAGAGCACCAGGGTGCGCACCGGCAGCTTGGCCACGCCGTCCAGCACGTCCAGGCCGTCCACCCGGCCCAGGACCAGGTCCATCACCAGGATATCCGGCCCCAGCTCCTCTGCCAGGCGGATGGCCTCCTGGCCGTCGCCGGTGCGGCCCACCACCTCCAGGTCGTCCTCCTTGGAGATGGCCTCGCTGAGGATGGCCGAAAACTCCTCGCTGCTGTCCGCGATCAATACTTTCTTCGTGTTTTCCATCGTGTCTCTCCCTTTCAGAGGCGCAGGCCCGCCGGACCGTCTTCCCCACTATCCTCGTGTTCTCCGTGTCGTTTGACCGGTACCCATAATTTATCATATCAGCGGGAAAAACTCAAGACGAAAATGGCAGAAAATGGGATTTTGATTATCGCAAGTTACGACAAACTTCGACATAATTGGGAACTTCTTCCTGAAACGACGTCCCAGAGCGCCTTTTGCGGTGCGCTCTGGGACGGGGGTTTGTCTTAATCCGGACGCTTTTTCGATTTTGCGGCTTTTTTCACCGCCTTGTCCATGGCCTTCAGCCAGCGCTCCAGTCGGCGGGGGGTCTGCTTCTGGTCGCTGGGGCCGGCAGCCCGCTGGAGGTAATCCCACAGGGCGGAGGTCATCCGGGGCTCGGTGATGACAAAGGCGGTGCTGGGGGGCGCGGCGGAGAAGAGGATGACCTCCTCCTGGCCCCGGGCCAGCACGCCCACGCTGGCGGGCAGGTTCTCGGAGAGGATGGCCCGGTACCCGGACAGACGGTTCATCCGCTGGGGAATGGAGCCGATCAGCTCCCGCAGGCGCTGGGGGCCGCACTGGGTTTCGGGGATGCCCAGCAGGTCGGCCAGAGGCAGAGGCAAGCCCGCCGCCGCGGCCCGGGGGTCCGGCAGGTGGAGGATCTCCACCAGCTCGCCGCCGCCGGCCAGGTGGTCCAGCAGGGCCTGCCGCAGGGGATCCACGGCGGGGACGTCCTCATCCAAAGGCAGAGGGATGGGGGAGGCGCTGAAGAGAGGGCCCTGGCCCCGGATGAAATCTGTGACGCGCCGGACCAGGGCCTGGCTCCGGTCCGGGGTATAGATGTCCATCAGGGGGCGGCACAGGGAGAGATAATTGGAGAATTCCAGCTCGAAGGCCTCCACCGCCCGGGGGTCCCGGGTGTAGAGGTTGGCCATGCCCTCAGTCTTGTCCTCAATGGAGTTGGACACCAGAGCCGACCGCCCCGGGGCCACGAAGAGGGACCGGCGGCAGATGCCGTCTCGGAGCCGGGGGCAGTAGTAGGGACGAATGCGGCCGGTGAGGTACAGGGGGATCCACTGCTGGAGGGCCCCCAGCATCTCCCCCAGATCCCGGTCGATGGTGTGGATGATGTGGATCGTCCCCCCCGCCGCCAGGAACCGGACCAGCAGGGCAGACCATTGGGCGGAGAAGGCGGCGTCATCGAAGAGCCAGTCCATATCCTCGTCGGAGAACAGGTGGAGGGTCCTGGCGCTGTCGGCGAGGCAGACGTCGGAGAGGAACCGGATGACTGCCTCCCGCTTGCCCTGGCTGCCAAAGAAGAACACGGGGTCCCTGTCCAGGACCGGGGGGGTCTCCATCTGGGGCAGGGTGCCCCAGGTGACGGGCGGGGCCGTGAGGCTTTGGAAGAAGCGGTCCAGGGGCTCGCTCATGTCCTCCGGGGAGAAGGCCAGCCACCGGTGGATGACAGGCACGGCGTCCGCGGGATCGTCGGGCCAGGGCTGGCCGGCCGTCATGAGGTTGGAGGCGGCGTTTTTTTGAATGGGGCTGACGATGGCCTGGGCGAAATACTCCGACGCCGGCTGGAGGAAGGGCTGCCGCCGGGGCAGGCCCCGCTTCCCCGCCCGGACCCGGCTGATGTAGGAGGGGTCGTAGGACAGGGCGCGGCCCAGGGCGCTGTTGGAGGTGCCGGTCAGGGACATGAGGAGATCAAGCTTTTCAGAAAAGGTCATGGATGGGGTCCTCCCGTTTCTTAAGGCGTCACCGCCCACGGCGCTTGTGGGGGTCGGCCCTAAAAATGGCATGATGAAGATTCGCTTTGGTGAATCGGATAAAAATGCTTATATTATATTTTATCATACTATGCCAGACTGATCCAGTCAAGCCGGATTCTTTCGTTTAGACAGAGAAAAGCAGGCACGGAAATCCGGTTTCCGTGCCTGCTTTGGTTTGGAGAGATGAGACCTGTGCCAGGTTCAGCCGCCCAGATAGGCCTTCTTGATCTCCGGGCTGGACAGCAGCTCCGTGCCGCTGCCGGTGGTGACCACCTTGCCGGTCTCCAGCACGTAGCCCCGGTCCGCCACGGACAGGGCGGCCTGTGCGTTCTGCTCCACCAGGAGGATGGTGGTGCCGGCGTTGTGGAGGTTCTGGATGATCTCGAAGATCTGCTCCACCAGGATGGGCGCCAGGCCCATGGAGGGCTCGTCCAGCATCAGCAGCTTGGGGTGGCTCATAAGGGCCCGCCCCATGGCCAGCATCTGCTGCTCGCCGCCGGAGAGGGTGCCCGCGGTCTGCTTGTACCGCTCCTTGAGCCGGGGGAACTGCTGGTAGACCATTTCCAGGTCGGCGGCCACGCCGCTGTTCTTCTGGGTAAAGGCCCCCATTTCCAGGTTTTCCTGGACGGTCATCTGCAGAAAGACCCGACGGCCCTCCGGCACCAGAGCCAGGCCCTGGGAAACGATCTTGTGGGCGGGGGTCCTGTTCAGGGACTTGCCCATAAACTCCACGGACCCGGTCTTGCTCCGCAGCAGGCCGGAGATGGTGTTCAGGGTGGTGGACTTGCCCGCGCCGTTGGCGCCGATCAGGGTGACGACCTCTCCCTCGTCCACGTGGAAGGAGATGCCCTTGATGGCGTGGATGGCGCCGTAATAGACGTTGATGTTATCAACCTTTAGAATCTCAGCCATGTCACGCCTCCTTCTGCTTGCCCAGATAGGCCTCGATGACCGCCGGGTTGGCCTGGATATCCTCGGGGGTGCCCTTGGCGATGATCTGGCCGAAGTTGAGCACGCACAGACCCTCGCAGATGTTCATGACCAGGCTCATGTCGTGCTCGATGAGCAGGACGGCGATCTGGAAGGTGTCCCGGATGGTGCGGATGTTGGCCATGAGCTCCGCGGTCTCCGAGGGGTTCATGCCCGCCGCCGGCTCGTCCAGCAGCAGGAGGGAGGGGTTGGTGGCCAGGGCCCGGACGATCTCCAGCCGGCGCTGGGCCCCATAGGGCAGGGAGCCGGCCTTGACCCCCGCCACGTTCTCCATGTGGAAGATGGACAGGAGCTCCAGGGCCCGCTCATGGGCCAGCTTCTCCTCTTTCCAGTACCGGGGCATACGGAGGATGCCCTCGAAGAGGTTGTAGCTCATGTTGTGGTCCATGGCGGCCTTCACGTTTTCCTCCACGGTGAGGTTGTTGAAGAGCCGGATGTTCTGGAAGGTCCGGGCGATGCCAGCGTGGTTGACCTGGATGGTGTTCATCCCGTGGGTGTCCTTGCCGTCCAGAAGGATGGTGCCGGTGGTGGGCTGGTAGACCTTGGTGAGCAGGTTGAACACGGTGGTCTTTCCCGCGCCGTTGGGGCCGATGAGGCCGGCGATCTCCGTGCGGCCGATGGTGAGGTTGAAGTCGTCCACAGCCTTCAGGCCGCCGAAGTTGATGCCCAGGTTGACGCACTCCAGGATGGGGCTCTTGTCATAGTCCCGCTCCGGGACCAGGGCCTTTTCCCGGCGGGCTTCCACCAGTTTCGTCTTGTTGTCCACGTCAGACCGCCTCCTTTCCTTCGTCCCCATCGCCTGGCTCGTCGGGGTCCAGGGGGACGTCGGTCTTCTTCTTCCGGCTGAAGAAGGACTTGAGGGTGGGGTTGTTGGTGGCCAGCATCACCAGGATCAGCACGATGGCGTACACCAGCATCCGGTAGGTGGAGAAGCTCCGGAGGGCTTCCGGCAGGATGGTCAGGGCGGAGGCGGCGATGATGGAGCCCATCATGTTGCCCTGGCCGCCCAGAACCACGAAGACCAGGATGAGGATGGAGGTGTTGAAGTCGAACTTGTTGGCCACCATGGTGGTGTAGTTCATGGCGAAGAGGGAACCGGCGGCCCCGGCCAGGGCGGCGGAGACCGTGAAGGCCATGAGCTTGTACTTGGTGACGTTGATGCCGATGCTCTCGGCGGCGATGCGGTTGTCCCGGATGGCCATGACCGCCCGGCCGGTGCGGCTGTTCACCAGGTGGAAGACCACCACCAGAGTGATGAGCAGGAGGATAATGCCGCTGGTGAAGGTGGCGATGGTGGGGATGCTCTTCAGGCCCATGGGGCCGCCGATGATAAGTGTTCCGTCGGGGTCCAGGTTGGTGGTGTCGGACAGAAGGCTGATGTGGAAGCCCCGGCTGTCCAGACCCACATAGAGGTTGTTGAAAATGCCCTTTATGATCTCACCGAAGGCCAGGGTGACGATGGCCAGGTAGTCGCCCTTCAGCCGCAGCACGGGGATGCCGATGAGCACGCCCACGATGGCGGCAAAGATGGCGCCCACCACCATGCCCACCAGCAGGCGGACGGGGGCGGAGGAGACGTGGTTGCCCAGCGCCACCGCGGCGGTGACGCCGGTGAAGGCGCCCACGCTCATGAAGCCGGCATGGCCCAGAGAGAGCTCACCCAGGATGCCCACGGTGAGGTTCAGGGACACGGCCATGACGGAGTAGGCGCAGATGGGGACCAGCATGCCCTTCATGATGGAGGACAGGTTCCCGGAGCTGTTCATCACGGTGATGACAGCGAAGAAGGCGATGACCAACAGGTAGGTGGCGTAGTTCATGAGGTTGGTGCGCCGGGAAGTCATAGATCTTTTCATATCGGCCACCTCACACTTTCTCGCGGATCTGCTTGCCCAGCAGACCGGCGGGCTTCACCAGCAGCACGACGATGAGCACCGCGAAGCAGATGGCGTCGGAGAGCTGGGTGGTGATGTATGCCTTGGCAAAGATCTCGATGACCCCCAGCAGGATGCCGCCCACCAGGGCCCCGGGGATGGAGCCGATGCCGCCGAAGACGGCGGCGGTGAAGGCCTTGATGCCGGGCATGGCGCCGGTGGTGGGCACCAGGGTGGGATAGGCCGAGCAAAGCAGCACGCCGGCGATGGCGGCCAGGCCCGAGCCGATGGCGAAGGTCAGGGAGATGGTGGCGTTGACGTTGATGCCCATGAGCTGGGCCGCGCCCTTGTCCTCGGAGCAGGCCCGCATGGCCTTGCCCATCTTGGACTTGCTGGTGAAGGTGGTCAGAGCGATCATGATGACGATGCAGGAGGCGATGGTCACCAGGGTGATCACCGAGATGGAAAGCTGCCCGTCAAAGAGGGTGATGCGGCTGCCGGTGGGCACGATGGGCTTGAACACCTTGGGGTTGGAGGACCACAGCAGCAGGGCCGCGTTTTGGAGGAAGTAGCTCACGCCGATGGCGGTGATGAGGACCGCCAGGATGGGCGCGGCGCGGAGGGGCTTGTAGGCCAGCTTCTCGATGACGATACCCAGGATGGTACACACGACAACGGCCAGAAGGATGCCCACGATGGGGGGCATCTCGTAGCGGGAGGTGGCGAAAAAGCAGATGTACGCGCCCACCATGATCACGTCGCCGTGGGCGAAGTTGAGCATCTTGGCGATGCCGTAGACCATGGTGTAGCCCAGGGCGATGATGGCGTAAATGCTGCCCAAGCTGATCCCGCTGATCAAAAAGCTCAGAAAGGTCATGGATGTTTACCTCGTTTATCTCTCATTCTCAGACACAGTGTGGAATAGCGTTGATGCAAGGAGGGCCGCTCGCATCGGAAAGAGGCCGGGCCTTCGGCGTTTTTCCGATGCGGACCGCCGCCCGGAGAATGGGTCGGGGGCTGCCGCGGATCACCCGCGGCAGCCCTCGGAGCCAAAATCATTTTACTGGTTAGACAGTGTCAATGGGGTGTGTTCGATCAGTCCATACCCACATAGGCGCCGTCCTGGATGACCATGCCCTTGGGGTCCTTGGACACAGCGCCGTCGGTCCAGGTCATGCTCTCGCCGGTCAGGCCGTCGAAGGTCATGGAGCTGAACTGCTCGATAAGCAGGTCGTTGAGGGTGGCGGCGTCCATGTCGGGGGTGGCGGAAGCGTTGGTCAGAGCCTGATAGATGGCATAGATGCAGTCATAGCCGTCAGCGGCGAACTGGTTGGGGATCTCACCGAACTGCTCCTTATACTTGGCCACGAAGCTCTGGGTGGCCTCGTTGTCGGAGTCGGCGTTGAAGGGGGTCAGCAGCATGACGCCCTCAGCCAGGGAGGGATCGAAGCCTTCCATGGTCAGGATGCCGTCCATGCCGTCCACGCCGAACCACTTGGGGGCGTAGCCCATGCCGGTGGCCTGGGCCAGGATCAGGGAGGCGGGCTGATAGTACATGGGCAGGAAGACCAGATCGGCTCCCTTGGTCTGGGCGTCGGCGAGCTGGGCGGAGAAGTCAGTGTCGTTGCCGTCGGCGAAGGTGGTGTCGCTGACGATCTCCAGGCCACGGTCAGCAGCCTCGGTCAGGAAGGTGTCATGGATGCCCTTGGAATACACGTCGTCGTTCTTCCAGATGACGGCGATCTTGGTGCCAAGGGACTGCTCAGCGATGTACTGGGCGGAAGCGGTGCCCTGGTTGGGGTCCATGAAGCACATCTGATAGACGTTGTCCTTGCCGTCGATGGTGGCGACAGAGGAGGCGGAGGGGGTCAGGCCGAAGATGCGGTCCTGCATGTTCAGCACGGAGGTGGCCTCAGCGGGCTTGGAGGTGACAGAGCTCAGGGAGATCTGCATACCCCAGTCCTTCAGGGTGTTGTAGGCGTTGACGGCCTTCTCGGCGTCGTGGGTGTCGTCCTCATAGCGGAGGTCGAACTGGATGTCGCCGCCCAGGGCGTTGATCTCGTCCACAGCGATCTGGGCGCCGTTCTTGGCGGCGTTGCCGTAAATGGCAGCGGGGCCGGTCAGGGGGCCGGTGCCGCCGATCTTGAAGGCGTCGCCGGTGGCGGTGGTGGTTTCGGTGGCCTCAGCGGCCTCGGTGGTCTCGGTGCCTTCGGCTTCCTCGGTGGTCTCGGCAGTGCCGCCGCCGCAGGCGGCCAGAGACAGGACCATCAGCAGAGCCAGAGTCAGACTTAACAGCTTCTTCATGGTTTGGATACTCCTTCTTTCAAAAAAGTGTTTGCTTGACAGTTTTCAAGCGATGGGTCAAACCAAAACGAACTGTAGCAATTTGCATTGTTTTTCTACATTTTCTTGCATAATTACCCGCCAATTTGGCATGACACGTTATCATTATACTGTTTTTATTCCGGATATGCAAGTGTCAATGCAACGTTTTTATAGTTTCACTCATTCTGTTGGATTTCTCCCGCTATCCTTGGCGGATTTCACAACATGGGCGGGAAAGACCCTTGCGCGGCCCCCGGCGGTGTGGTAGACTGACATTCACATCGAACCGGCGGAAGGCCGAGACAGGAAGTGATCCCATGGAAGCAATGGAAGGCCAGATGGAGTTTATCCGCAAGCTGCCCACCCCCAAGGAACTCAAGGAAGAATACCCCATCAGCCCCGAGGTAGAGGCCCGAAAGCTGGCCCGGGACCGGGAGATCGAGGATATCCTCACCGGTCGCAGCCGGAAGCTCCTGCTGGTCATCGGACCCTGCTCGGCGGACCGGGAGGACGCGGTGCTGGACTATATGCACCGGCTGGCCCGGGTCCAGGAGGAGGTGGCGGACAAGCTGCTCATCGTTCCCCGGGTATATACCAACAAGCCCCGGACCAAGGGCGTGGGGTACAAGGGGATGCTCCACCAGCCCGACCCGGAGAAGGGGGAGGATATGTGGGCCGGCATCATGGCCATCCGGGAGCTCCACGCCCGGATCGCCCGGGAGACAGGGTTCACCAGCGCCGACGAGATGCTCTATCCCGAGAACTACCGCTACCTCTCCGACATCCTCAGCTATGTGGCCATCGGGGCCCGGTCCGTGGAGGACCAGCAGCACCGCATCGTCTCCAGCGGCCTGGGCATCCCCGCGGGGATGAAAAACCCCACCAGCGGCGACGTGACGGTGATGATGAACTCCATCGCCGCCGCCCAGAGCCCCCAGAAGTTCGTCTACCGGGGCTGGGAGGTCCGCACCAAGGGAAACCCTCTGGCCCACGCCATCCTCCGGGGGTCTGTGGACCGCTTCGGCCGCAGCCACCCCAACTACCACTATGAGGACCTCCGGGGCCTGCTGGACCAGTACCATGACCAGCCCGGCCTGGCCAACCCCGGGGTGATGGTGGACACCAACCACTCCAACTCCGGCAAGCGGTATCTGGAGCAGATCCGCATCGCCAAAGACATCATGCACAGCCGGAACGTGGACCCGGAGATCCGGGACCTGGTGAAGGGCCTGATGATCGAGAGCTACCTGGAGGACGGCTGCCAGAGCATCGGCGACGGGGTCTACGGCAAATCCATCACCGACCCCTGCCTGGGCTGGGAGAAGAGCGAAAGGCTCATCCTGGACCTGGCGGAGCTGGCTTGACCGGCGCCCGCCCCTTGGCTATAATAACGGTAACATTCCAAAGGAGGGACCTCCCATGAAGCTCTACACGGTGACCTATGCCGGCGAGACCTTCCCGGCGGCGGAGACCGCGCCGGGGACTCTGGCCCGGCTGCCTTACGGAACCATGAACGACCTGCTCACCGACGATCCCGCCCACCGGGACGGCGTCCTGGCCGGACTGGACGCGGGGACCATCCCCCTGCCGGCCTGCAAGGTTCTGGCCCCCATCCCGTCCCCCCGGCAGGACGTGATCTGCCTGGGGATGAACTACCAGAAGCACAAGACCGAGGCCGAGCAGTTCGACAAGGAGGCCTTCACCCGGGAAAAGGCCCGGGCGGTGTACTTCTCCAAGCGGGCCAACGCCTGCCCAGGCCCCGGGGACCCCATCCCCGGCCACTTCGACATCGTGGACAGCCTGGACTATGAGACCGAGCTGGCGGTGATCCTCGGAAAGGACGCGGTCCGGGTGGCGGAGGCCGACGCCTTCGACTTTGTCTTCGGCTACACCATCGTCAACGACGTCTCCGCCCGGAACCTCCAGACCAGCCACAAGCAGTGGACCTTCGGCAAGGGCCTGGACGGCTTCACCCCCATGGGCCCCTGCATCGTCACCAAGGACGCCTTTGCCCAGCCCCCCGCCCAGGCCATCCGCACTTGGATCAACGGAGAGCTCCGCCAGGACGCCGTCACCGACGAGCTGATCTTCGGCATCGCCCACATCATCCACGAGCTCTCCCAGGGCATGGCCCTCCAGGCGGGCACCGTCATCGCTACCGGCACCCCCGCCGGGGTGGGCATGGGCTTCGACCCGCCCAAATTTTTGAAAAAGGGCGACGTGGTCAAGTGCTTCATCGAGGGCATCGGGGAGCTGGAGAACACCGTCGAGTGAACCAAACAACCAAGAAAACAGCGAAAAACCGGCGCAGCCTGAGAGGGGCTGCGCCGGTCTTTGTTGTCCCGCGGACAGAAAAAGGGGGCCGGCGAAACCACAACGCCAACCCCGTTTTTCCGAAGGTTAAAAATGAAAAAGAAGCTTTCTTGACTCTTGCAGTTACATCATAACAAAGAGATGTTACAAAATAAGACTAGAAATGTTACAATTCCTTTAAGTTGCGAAAAAAGTTGCCCCAAACTTACCGCACCCCGGCGAAAAAGTCCGCCAGCACCGCCCCGCACTCCGCCTCCAGGATGTGCCCCACGATCTTGGGGTGGTGGCGGAAGTTCTCCTCAAAGAGGTTCAGGATGGACCCGCAGGCCCCGAAGCCGGCGTCCTTTGCCCCGTAGTAGACCTCCGGGATCCGGGCGCTGATGATCCCTCCGGCGCACATGGGGCAGGGCTCCAGGGTGACGTAGAGCCGGGTCCCCGTCAGCCGCCAGTCCCCGATGGTCCGGCAGGCGTCCCGGATGGCGGCCAGCTCCGCGTGGCCGGCGGGGTCGTTGTCCTCCTCCCGGCGGTTGCGGCCCCGGCCGATGACCGCGCCGTCCCTGACGATGACGCAGCCCACCGGCACCTCCCCGGCGGCGGCGGCCTCCCGGGCCAGGTCCAGGGCCTGACGCATATAGTCTTCGTGGGTCATGGCGGGGCGCTCCTTTCGGCGGGGTTCTTTTCTTCACTATAGCATATCGGCTGCTGATTTGTCCATACGGGGCCTCACCCCAGATCCAGCTTGGGGAAGCGCACCCCCATGGCCCCCAGGGCCGCGGGGATCAGCAGGGCCCCGAAGGCCAGCCCGCCCAGGGCCGCCGGCAGGGGCTCCAGCCCGCCCCGGAGGAGGGCGGTCTCCATGAGGCTCCCGCAGGAGGCGGCCAGGGCGGCGGCCAGCAGCGGGGGAAGGAGCAGGAGGGAGGGCTTCGCCCCGGTCTCCCGCCGGACCGCCCGCCCCGCCCAGAGGGCCCCCAGCAGACCGGAGGCCGCGAAGCTGCAGGCGTAGCCGCCCAACCCCCAGCGCGCCACGGCAAAGACCGTCAGGCCAAGCTGGACCCCGTCGCAGACCAGGGCGATGGCCGCGGCGGTCTTCTGCCGCCCCAGGCCGGTGAGGACCCCGGAGAAAAGCCCGTGCCAGCAGGAGAAGAGCACCCCCAGGGCCAGCACCGGCAGATAGTCCCCCACGGCGTGGGTGCGGTAGAGGGCCTGGCCCAGGGCAGGCCCCAGGGCGGCCAGCAGGGCCAGGGCGGGGAGGAGGACCAGCCCGGCGGCCTCCGCTGCCCGGTCTACCTTGTCCCGGATGCCCGCCCGGTCCCCCAGGGCGGCGGACCGGGCCAGGGCGGGGACCAGCACCAGGTCCAGGGCGGAGAGAAAAGCTGTGGGCACCAGGAGCATGGGCAAGGCCATGCCGAAGACCGTGCCGTAGGCCTCCACCGCCCGGCCCTGGTCCATCCCGCCCCGGACCAGCAGCCGGGGGATGAGCAGGGCGTTGGCCGAGGACAGGAGGCTCCCCAGCACCGCCGCCGCCCCCAGGGGAGCGGCGATGCGGGCAAGCTGCCGGCGGAGCTTCTTCCCCGGCCGGCCTGCTCCGGGGCGGAACGCGGCGGGCCCTATGTCCCAACGGAAGAGAAAGAGCTGGGTGGCCGCCGCCGCCGTCTCGCACAGGGCCATGCCCAGGACCACGGCCCCCACAGCTCCCTCCGGGGTGGCCGGATGGAGCAGGACCAGACAGCCCAGGCAGAGGGCGGACCGGAGAAGCTGTTCCAGCAGCTCGGTCACCGCCGCCGGGGTGACCTTCCCCACGCCGTAGAAGTAGTGCTTGTGGAGGTTCTCCACCCCGGTGAGCACCAGGCAGGGGGCCAGAAGCATGAGGCCCAGCCGGGTCCGGGCGTCTCCCAGGATCCACACGGAGATGGGGTCGGAAAAGACCTCCAGGCAGAGGCATGGGAGGGCCGCCAAGGCCAGGAAGAGGCCCACCGCCTGACGCCGGACCTGGCCCACCGCCCGCCGGTCCCCCAGAGCCTGATACCCGGCGGAGAGGTTGGACACCCCGGTGGTGAGTCCCCCCGCGGTGAGGGCGGTGAGGACCCCGTACACCGGAAGCAGAAGCTGATAGAGCCCCAGGACCTCCGCCCCGGCCAGGCGGGTGAGGAGGACCCGGTAGAAAAACCCCACCAACTGGGACCCCAGGCCGGTGAGGGTCAGCAAAGTCACATTGCCCAAGCGCGCCGCCCCCTTTCCCGTCAGCCTATGTGGAAAGGGGCAAAAATAGACCGGGGGTCTTTGACAAGTTCCTCGGAAGGGGCTATGATAGGCAG
The DNA here is from genome assembly GCA_902781745.1 of Oscillospiraceae bacterium. GTDB lineage: Bacteria > Bacillota > Clostridia > Oscillospirales > Oscillospiraceae > Evtepia. Next base: position 26,272 of record CACZKM010000014.1, on the reverse strand, counting down.
ACACTCCCACCGCAAAGGAGGGCTTTCCATGCCCGGCGTATTCATCAACTGTATCCTCATCCTCCTGGGCAGCGTCCTGGGCATCGTCTTCCGGGGCAAGCTCCCCACCCGGTTCCTGGACGTGGTGGTCCAGTGCCTGGGCCTGGGGGTGGTGGCCATCGGCGTCACCTCCGCCATCGGCACGGAAAACACCCTCTGCATGATCGTCAGCCTGGTGGTGGGCACCATCCTGGGGGAGGTCATCGACATTGAGAAGCGGCTGGAGCGCTGCGGGGACCTGATCAAGGCCAAGCTCATGAAGGGGGGCGGCTCCGGCTCCGCCTTCACCGACGGCTTCGTCACCGCCTCGGTCCTCTACTGCGTGGGGGCTATGGCCATCCTGGGCAGCATCGACGCGGGCATCCACCACGACTACACCATCCTCACCTCCAAGGCGGTCATCGACGGGGTCTTCTCCATCAGCCTGGCCGCCGCCGTGGGGGTGGGCGTTGCCTTTTCCGCCGTGCCCGTCCTGATTTATGAGGGAGCCATCACCCTCCTGGCCGGCCTGGTGGCGGGGTATCTCACCGAGCCTCTCATCACCGAGCTGAGCGCTGTGGGGGGCTGTATCATCGTGGGCATCGGCCTGAATATGCTCAAGGTCACGGAAAAACCCCTCAAGGTGGGCAATATGCTCCCCGCGGTTTTCATCCCCTTCCTCTATTTGCCCCTTGTGCAGGAAATCAGCCGCCTGATTCGTTAAAATGTGGACAGAAATGATGGAGGCCTTGCTTTTTTTTCGGCAAAAACAGCGACTAACTTTACCTTGTCCCGTGGGGAAAAATGAAGTATACTTGTTTCGTTATTTCGGCGCGGCGTTTCTACGGCCGCGTTATTTCGGAAAAAATCCCCCATGCTGTTTAGGAGGTAAATCAAGATGGCATTAGTTGAAGTTATCAAGGAAGGTCACGTCGGTATCGTCAAGATGAACCGCCCCGAGGCCCTGAACGCCCTGAGCAAGGCCGTCTTCGCCGATCTGGACAAGGCTCTGGATGTGGTGGAGCAGGACGACGACATCTTTGTTGTGATCATCACCGGTGAAGGCCGTTCCTTCATCGCCGGCGCCGACATCGGCGAGATGGCTACCATGAACGTGGAAGAGGGCCTGGCCTTCTCCGAGCTGGGCAACGGTCTGCTCATGCGGGTGGACATGTTCCCCAAGCCCACCATCGCCGCGGTCAACGGCTTCGCTCTGGGCGGCGGCTGCGAGATGGCTCTGGCCTGCGACATCCGCGTGGCCTCTGAGAAGGCCAAGTTCGGTCAGCCCGAGGTGGGCCTGGGCATCATCCCCGGCTTCGGCGGCACCCAGCGCATGGCCCGTATCATCGGCACCGGCCCGGCCATGGAGCTCATCTACACCGCTGACACCATCACCGCCCAGCGGGCTCTGGAGATCGGCATGGTCAACCACGTCTATGCTCCCGAGGAGCTCATGCCCAAGGCCATGGAACTGGCGGAGAAGATCTGCAAGAACGCTCAGGTCGCCATCAAGACGTCCAAGATGGCCATTCGCCGCGGCATCGACTGCGACATCTCCACCGCCGTCACCTACGAGGCCCTGGCCTTCGCCACCTGCTTCGGCACCGAGGACCAGAAGGACGCCATGAAGGCTTTCGTGGAAAAGAGAAAGCTGGACGGCTTCAAAAACCGCTGATAAACCATCTGAGAGCAGGGACGATCCTGGTCGCCCCTGCTTTTCCCCTGTCAATAAATATAAATTTATATATCATCAAATCTTAGGAGGAACACTACTATGGCTATCAACAAGATCATGGTCCTGGGTGCTGGCACCATGGGCATGGGCATCGCCCAGGTTTTCGCCGAGGCCGGCAAGACCGTCATCGTCCGCGACATCGCTGAGGAGTTCAACAAGCGCGGCGAGGGCGTCGTCACCAAGAACATGGAGAAGAAGGTCGCCAAGGGCAAGATCACCGAGGACGAGAAGAACGCCGTCCTGAGCCGCATCTCCTTCACCCTGGAGCTGGCCGACGCCAAGGACTGTGACCTGGTCGTGGAGGCCGCCATCGAGGTCCTGGACATCAAGAAGAGCATCTTCAAGGAACTGGACGAGATCTGCAAGCCCGAGACCATCCTGGCTTCCAACACCTCCTCCATCTCCATCACTGCCATTGCCGCTGCCACCAAGCGTCCTGAGAAGGTCCTGGGCATGCACTTCTTCAACCCCGCTCCCGCCATGAAGCTGGTGGAAGTCATCCGCGGCGCCCGCACCAACGACGAGACCTTCAAGACCGTCTATGACTGCGCCGCCGAGGTGGGCAAGAGCCCCGTCGAGGTCGGTGAGGCCCCCGGCTTCGTCGTCAACCGCATCCTGTTCCCCATGATCAACGAGGCCATCATGGTCCTGGAGAACGGCATCGCCTCCAAGGAAGACATCGACACCGGCATGCGCTTCGGCGCCAACCACCCCATGGGCCCCCTGGCTCTGGCCGACCTGGTTGGTCTGGACATCTGCCTGGCCATCATGGAGACCATCTTCACCGAGACCGGCGACAGCAAGTATCGTCCCGCTCTGACCATGAAGAAGATGGTCCGTGCCGGCCTGCTGGGCCGCAAGACCGGCGAGGGCTTCTATAAGTATTGATTTTGAACCCGCTTTCTGTGGAAAGCGAAAGTCTGCGACGCGTTTGGGCGTTTGATCAGATAACAACGTGCCCCCCAAGGAGAACAATCTCCTTGGGGGGCTTTTGTCATGTTTTTTTGTTGACGGGTCCGATCATTTGTTGCTGGGCAGCATGGAGGCGATGGCGCCGGCGAAGTTGGTCAGGGGCATGGTCTGGAGGACCACCCGGCCCGGACCGGTGATGACGGTGTTGAACAGGCCCTCGCCGCCGAAGAGGACGTTTTTCACGCCCTTGACGGTCTGGACGTCCATGGTGCAGGTGGCGTCCATCATGGCCACCTGGCCGGTGCTGGTGATGAGCTTCTGGCCCGGGGCCAGGTCATACTCCACCACGCTGCCGTCGATCTCCACGAAGGCCAGGCCCCGGCCGCTGAGCTTCTGCATGATGAAGCCTTCGCCGCCGAAGAGGCCGGAGGCCACTTTCTTCTTGAAGAAGACGGAGAGCTCCACCCCGGCCTCCGAGGCCAGAAAGCCCCGCTTCTGCACCACCACGGGGTGCTGCTCGTCGATCTCCAGGGCCCGGATGGAGCCGGGGAAGCTGGAGGCGAAGGCGATCATGCCGGGGCCGCCCTGGGCGGTGTAGCGGTTCTGGAATATGGACTCGCCGGAGAACATCCGGCCGAAGACCTTGCCGGCGCCCCCGCCCACGGTCTCCATGACCAGGTTGGGAGACATCCAGCCCATGGCGCCGGATTCGGAAAGAATGGACTCGCCGCTGTCCAGTTGGCAAATAACAACGGGCATGGGCTCGCCTTTGATCTCATATTTCATGATAATCCACCTTTCTTTTTTTCATTTTGTTACTTGCGGTTCCCGGGGGTATCCCCGAGGTCCGGCGATTATTCTTTGTTTCTGGAATTCAGGAGCAGGGAGAGCAGCCCGCTGCCGTCAAAACCGGAGGTCTGCTGCTGCTGGGGCTGCATCCCGAAGAGGGACCCCAGGAGACTGCCCAGGCCGGAGGACTGGGTCTGCTGCTGGGCCTGTCCGCCCCCCAGGAGAGAGCCAAAGAGGCTGCCGATGCCCGACTGCTGCTGCTGAACCGGCTGCTGCTGGCCGCCGAAGAGCTGGAGGAGCCCGGACAGGTCGACGCTGTTCTGGGGCTGGCTCTGGGCGGTCTGGGTGGCGGCGGAGAGGCTGCTGAGGACGCCGGGGGCCATGGAGCTCAGGGCGTCGGAGACCTGCTGGCCGCTCAGGCCGGTCTGCTGGGAGAGCTGGCCGGTGACGTTGTTCAGGTTGCCGCCGAAGATGTGGCTGAGGATGGCGGCGCCGTCCCCCAGGTCGGCGGACTGGATCTGGCTGGACATGGGGGCGGTGCTGGTGTGCTGGCTCAGGGCCCCGAGGAGGGAGGAGGCGCCCCCCTGGCTGGAGGCGTTGTTGGTCATTCCCTGAAGCAGGAGGGGCAGGGCCAGGGAGATCAGGCTCCCCAACTGGCTGCCGCTGGCGCCGGAGCGCTTGGACAGGGCCTGTACCGAATCATCTGTGGACATGGCCTGGGTGAGGATATTAAGAAGATTCATCAAAAAGCTCCTTTCCTGGTGGTTCTTTGTCACGAGGGCGGCCCCGTTGGGGGACCTTGGTTTTTCCATTATAGCACAAAAGAGGACAGGGGGATAGGGGTTTGGGGAAAAAAGCGGGTTTCTTCCCGGTCACGCCGCCTGGGCCCCGTCCTCGTAATAGGCCCGGAGCAATTCCCCAAGCCGGTCCAGGTCGTAGCAGGCGCTGTAGTCCTTCTCCTGGGTCTCGATGCCCCCTTTGTCCTCGTGGGTGACGGTGGAGATCGTCACCAGAGTCCGGTCCACCGGCACGCCTCCGTCCATGACGGCCCCGGACCGGTCCAGGAAGCGCAGCCAGGAGGACATCCGGTAGGGCAGGCCCTCGGCGGTGACGTTGTCCTGGACGGGACAGGCTCCGCCGCCGCTCTGCTCCCCGAAGAGGGGGAGACCGGCGTCCCGGCAGTCCGTGGCCAGGATGTTGGCGCAGGAGAAGGTGGCGACGCTGGTGAGGAGGGCAAAGTCCAGGTCATAGCGCCCCTGGTCCCGCCGGTCAAAGACCCGGTCCAGGTTCCGGTCCGCCCGGAAGGTCTGGGTGATGATTTGTCCGGTGAGGCGGTCCTCCGCCCGGAGGACCGCCTGTCCCAGCACCAGGGCCTCCACGCCGTAGAGGGCGTTGGTGTCTCCGCCGCCGTTGCGGGTCAGGTCCAGGACGAAATACCGGATGGCGGGGTCGGCCTGGGCCTCCTCCAGGGCCCGGTACAGGCTGCCCACGGTGTCCTCCGGCAGGGGGCCGGACCCGTCGTAGTAGGCGTCCCATCCGTCGTAGTCCACCTGGAAGACGTCGAAGGTATAGACCGCCACCTCTCCCTTGGTGTGCCAGGTCCCGGCGCCGAAGGCGGCCTCCCTGTCCGCGGTCACCGCCCGGTTGGAGCGGATGATGTTTTGGAAGGGCTCCGGGTAGGCCAGACCGTCGATCTGGAGGAGGACCCGGACCACGTCCCCGGCCAGGTCGCTGGCCATGAAGGCGGTGAGGCCGGAGAAGTGGGTGTGGCCCTTGTCGTTGAGCCAGTACCGCATCAGCTTGGTGAGCCCCCCGGCGTACCGGGCCGGGTCCTCGCTTTGGAGAAGGTCCCGGACCTGGGGGGCGGCGCCGGTCAGGGCCCGGTCCAGCCCCTCCCGGGCCAGGGCGTCGTTGAGGGGGGCGGAGCCGGGGAGGCCGTAGAAGGTGTCCAGATTGAAGCACAGCTCCCGGTAGGAGAAGTCTGCCAGGTCCCGGTGCCGGGGGTCCATGGCCAGGATGGAGTCGTAGTAGTGGGGGTCCTCGGCCATGGCCGAGGCGGCGTAGCGGAAGTTCCCCAGGTCCGAGAGGTACAGGGCGCTGCCGTTCCAGGCCACAAAGTAGTTCTCATACCCGGCGAAGAGGTCCGACAGGGTGGCCACCGGGGCGTAGAGGCCGTCCCCGTCCCCCCGCAGGTCGATGCCGTAGGCCTTGAAGTTCAGATGGGCGGGGGCGGGAGCCCGGTCCACGGTAACTGAGGCCACCTCCAGGTAGGGGACGGTTTCCGCCACCAGGCTGCCGTCCTCCCGGCAGAAGGGGGGGCGGGTGAAGCGGGTCAGGTCGGGAGCGTCCAGGGTGTCGGTTCTGATATTGACCGTGGCGGCGGTCCCGTCGGACTGGGTGAGGGTGTACACGTCTCCCGTCCGGGCAACGGTCATGGTGTCGAAGAAGAAGGTCTCGTAAAAACCGGCCACACTCATATAGGGAACATTGGGGAGGTCGTCATAAAACCGCAGCGCGGCGGTCTCGTCCGTGTCCAGGGAATCCCGGTAGACGGGGACTGTCCGGGTCTCATAGCTCCAGTCCTGCCCCGCCCACCGCCAGAGCATGGTGACTACCTGGGCCCGGGTGCAGGGGGCGTTGGGGCTGAGGGTGTCCGGCCCGGTGCCGCTGACCAGCCCCGTCCCCACGGCCCAGGCCATGGCCTCCAGGGCGTAGCCGGGCACCTGCCCGGCGTCCCGGTAGGGCGTCAGGTCCCCGGCGGGGGAGCGGGTCTCCCCCCGATACCCCGCCAGGCGGTAGAGGAAGGTGACGATCTGGGCCCGGGAGCACACCAGGTCCGGGGCGAATTGCCCGTCCCCCACCCCGGCGGTGATCTCCGCCCCGGCGCACCAGCCCACGGCCCGGGAAGCCCAGTGGCCCGGGGGCACGTCGGAGAAGTCGGCCGCCTCGCCGTCGGGGGACCCGGCGAAGCGGTGGAGGAAGGCGGCGGTCTGGGCCCGGGTGCAGGGGGACTCCGGCCGGAAGGTGCCGTCGGGCCAGCCGGTGACGATGTCCTCCGCCCAGGCCACAGCCGGGGCAAACCAGCTCCCGGCGTCCACATCGGAGTAGGCCGCCGCCCGGAGGGGCAGGACAGCGGAGAGGGTCAGGACCAGGGCCAGGAGCAGGGCGGGCAGGCGTTGTTTCATGGGGGTCTCCTTCTCATTGCGGGTGCTTTGATTTTTCGGATTATTTCCCCAATATACCACATCGCCGGGGGGAGCGCAATCGGGAAATGCTCCCTTCGGGACAGAGCCCCGCACCCCCGGAGGTCCGTTGCCATAGAATGACGGGAAAGAAGGTGATTCCTTGGAGCCATTCCAACAAGAACGCAATTTCTGGCTGGTGGGCGGGGACCTGCGCCACCGGGCCCTGGCCCGGCTTCTCCGGGAGGAGGGCCACACCGTCCACCTGGCCGCCATCCGGGGGGAGGGTCTGGAGCCCGAGCCCCTGTCCCCCGCCATTTCTCTGGCCAACTGTGTCATCCTCCCCCTGCCGGTGACGGGGCCGGACGGCGTCACCCTCCATACCCCCCTGGCCGGCGAGGTCGTGGCCCTGGCGGACCTTTTAGACCTTCTGGAGCCCGGGCAGCTCCTGTGCGGCGGGCTGGTCTCCCCGGCGGCGGAGGAAGCGGCCCGAGCCCGTGGTCTGGCCCTGGCGGACTACTACGCCCGGGAGGAGTGCAAGATCGCCAACGCCGTTCCCACCGCCGAGGGGGCGGTCCAGTTGGCCTTGGAGGAGCTGTCGTCCACCCTCCAGGGCGCCCCGGTGCTCATCCTTGGCTTCGGCCGGGTGGGGAAGCTCACCGCCCACCGGATGGCCGCCCTGGGGGCCCGGGTCACCGTGGCCGCCCGGGGGTATGACGAGCTGGCCTGGGCGGCGGCCTACGGCTGCCAGACCGTGGCCCTGGCCCATCTGAGCTGCGAGCTGGGGGCCTTCGCCCTCATCGTCAACACCATCCCCGCCCCGGTGCTGGACGGGGATAAGCTGGCCTGGGTCCGGCCTGACGCCTTTCTCCTGGACCTGGCCTCGGCCCCCGGAGGCATCGACCGGGGAGCGGCGAGGAAACGGGGCCTGCGGGTGACCCAGGCCCCCGGCCTGCCGGGGCGCACCGCCCCCGTGGCCGCGGCGGCGGCCATCCGGGACGCGGTCTATCATATCCTGGGGGAAGAGGAGGAGAGACAGCATGGATGATCTGCGCATCGGATTCGCTCTTACCGGATCCTTCTGCACCATCGGCGGGGCCCTGACGGCCCTGGAGGAGACCCTCCGGCGGTGGCCGGGCACCACCGCCATCCTGTCCGAGACCGCCGGGTCCACCGACACCCGGTTCGGCCGGGCGGCGGACCTGCGGCGGCAGCTCACCGACCTCACCGGGGCCCCGGTGGTGGATTCTATCCGGGAGGCGGAGCCCATCGGGCCCAAAATGCTCCTGGACGCCCTGGTCATCGCCCCCTGCACGGGGAACACCCTGGCCAAGCTGGCGTGCGGGGTGGCGGACACAGCGGTGACCATGGCGGCCAAGGCCCATCTCCGCAACGGACGGCCGGTGGTGGTGGCGGTGTCCACCAACGACGGCCTGGCGGGGGCCGCCCGGAACATCGGGGAGCTCCTGTGCCGGAAGCACTACTACTTCGTTCCCTTCCGCCAGGACGACCCGGCAGGGAAGCCCACCTCCCTGGTGGCGGACCTCTCCCTGGTGCCCGACACCCTGGCGGCAGCCCTGGAAGGCAGGCAGCTCCAGCCCCTCCTGCTGGGGCCGCCCGGCGTTGCAGGGGCAACTTGACAGAGGGGCGGAGTATGGTATCATAGCAGCAAGTCATCTCCTTTGTGAGGAGAACAAAGAAAGGGTGGGATACCATGTTCCGCGAAATGAGACGATTCAAGCAGCAGCTGCCGGAGGAGCAGTGCGTGGAGATCCTGAAGGCCGAGCCCCGGGGCGTCCTGGCTGTGCTGGGCGACGGGGGGTACCCCTACGCTGTGCCCCTGGACTTTGTCTATAAGGACGGCAAGCTCTACTTCCACAGCGCCATGGAGGGCCACAAGGTGGACGCCCTCAAGGCCTGCGACAAGGCCTCCTTCTGCGTCATGGACAAGGGCGAGCCGGTGGAGGGCGACTGGGCCCTGTGGTTCAACAGCGTCATCTGCTTCGGCCGGATGCGGCTGGTGGAGGACCAGGCGGAGACCATCGCCATTGCCCGGGACCTGGGGCTGAAATACTACCCCAGCGAGCAGGACGTGGAGGACGAGATCAAGAAGGACGGACACCGGGTGCTGTGCATGGAGCTGACCATTGAGCACATGACCGGGAAGCACGTCCACGAGAAATAAGAAAAAGGGAACCGTGCCAGATCCCCCTGCGGGGGCTGGATCATGGTTCCCCTTGAAGCTGAAAAAATGGCACAGCGCATAAGCGCTCGTGCCATTTTTTGCTATTCGCTTTTCTCAAAGGCCAGCCGGGGGTCGTTGTCCTCTACCACATAGATCACCCCGCGGTATTGGAAGCCCAGCTTTTTCAGCAGGCTCTGCATGGGGCGGTTGTCGCCGTGGGTGTCCATGCGCAGGTGACCGCATTGGGCGAAGGCCCACTCCAGGCAGAAGCGGCCCGCGCCCTTGGAGCCCTCCGCGGCGGCGATGCGGTGGACCACCCCGTAGGGGGTGGGATCGGCCCACTGGCCGTCCTGGATGTCCCGGTAGGTGGGCTCGATCTCCGGGCCCATGTCGAAGAAGAAGACCGCCCGGATGGCCCCGCCCTCGGTGCAGACGTAGCTTTTGCCCGCCGCCATGTCCTGGCGGATCAGGGCTTCCGGGGGCCAGCCCGTGGGGCCCCACTGCCGGGGGTTGCCGTGGTCCGCCATGAACCGCCGGGCGTAGGCGTAAATGTCCATCACCGTCGGCAGGTCGGACAAGGTAGACTTGCGGATCTCCATGTTACAGAAGCTGATCCTTGATGGCCAGGATCTCTGCGCCGTTGGAGCAGGCGGGGCAGAAGCAGAACTTCCCGCCGTTTGCCTTGTGCTCCCGGGCCTGGGCGGCCATGCCCTTGGCCTGTTCCGCGCCGAACATGGCGGCAGCGGCGGGGGAGCCGAAGAAGGCGATGGTGTCGTCGATGGTGTTCACGTCGGCCTCCAGCTCGGCGATAAGGGTCTTGGTGGCGGCGGCTTCATGGTCCCCGCCGGACTCCTGGAGCCACTCCATGCCCACTTCCTTCAGCTCCGGGCAGCAGCTTGGGGCGGCGATGGCGGCCCGGAGCTTTTCCGTGACGAAATTGCGCTGTTCCAATGTCATGGGGAATCCCTCCTGTGTTGTTCTTGGGGCCATTGTACCCTATTTCATCGGAAAAGTAAATGAAAACCCCTTGTTCTTTTCCCGCCTGTGGCCTATACTTGGGGTATCGCATAGATTGCAACGGTTTGACATCGTGACATCAGCCATAGAGGAGGAACAACCATGAACATCAGTCTGCTGGAACCCCTCGGCGTTCCCGCCGAGACCATCGAGGCCCTGGCCGCGCCCTTCAAGGCCCAGGGGCATACCTTCACCTATTACGACACCAAGACCACCGACCTGGAGGAGCTCAAGCGCCGCAGCGCCGGCCAGGACGTGGTGATGATCGCCAACAACCCCTACCCCGACGAGGTGGTCCGGGCGGCGGACGCCCTGAAGCTCCTGGCGGTGGCCTTCACGGGCATCGACCATGTGGGCCTGGCGGCCTGCAAGGAGAAGGGGGTCACCGTGTGCAACTGCGCCGGGTACTCCAACGTCTGCGTGGCCGAGCAGGTCATCGGCATGGCCATCAGCCTCCTGCGGTACTTCCCCGCCTGTGACAAGGTGGTCCGGGAGGGGGGCACCTCCGCCGGCCTGGCAGGCCAGGAGATCGCCGGGAAGACCGTGGGCGTCATCGGCCCCGGCCAGATCGGCTTCCGCACCGCCCAGCTCTTCCGGGCCTTCGGAGCCAAGGTCCTGGCCTATGCCCGCCATGAGCGGGAGGAGGTCAAGGCGGCGGGGATCGAGTACGTCTCCCTGGACGAGCTGCTGGCCCAGAGCGACATCGTCACCCTCCACACCCCCAACAACGCCGAGACCAGGGGGATGATCGGGAAGGACCAGATCGCCAAAATGAAGCCCACGGCCTACTTCATCAACTGCGCCCGGGGGCCCATCGTGGACAACGCCGCCCTGGCGGAGGCCCTGAACGCCGGACAGATCGCCGGGGCCGCCATTGACGTGTTTGATATGGAACCCCCCATCCCCGGGGACTACCCCCTGCTCCAGGCAAAGAACACGCTGCTGACGCCCCATGTGGCCTTTTTGACCAAGGAGGCCATGGTGCGCCGGGCGGACATTGAGTTTGCCAACGTGGCGGCCTTCCTGGCGGGGCAGCCGGAGAATGTCTGCGGGCTGTAAGCGGCCTGCGGCAATCGAGAATATACCAGCCAGCAAAAAACCAGCGAAGCGACTGCGTGCCGCTTTGTTGGTTTTTACTATGTAAAGCCTCGCAGAGTTTTCCCGGCCTTGCCGGGGAAAAAAGTATTATCGTTTTTTCGCCGGGTTTCCCGGTGAAAAAACACGTCTCGCGAAGAGAGTGTGCCCGTAGGGCGCGCGAACGAAGCGCAGGGAAGGGTTTAAAAGGGGAACCATGATCCAGCTCCCCCGCAGGGGGAGTGGGCATGGTTCCCCTTTTCTTTCCTTACATTTTTCCCACAGCCTCGAATTCTTCTACGATCTCCTGGGCCGGAGGCGCGGTAGCGAGAGACACCACCACAATGGCGATCAGAGACACGATGAAGGCGGGCAGGAGCTCATAGATGCTGAAGGCCCCGCCCATGGGCGCGATGAGGTACTTCCAGATGAAGACCATCGCTCCGCCGGCGATCATCCCCGCCAGGGCTCCCTGGCGGTTCATCCGCTTCCAGAACAGGGCCAGGATCATCACCGGCCCGAAGGCCGCGCCGAAGCCCGCCCAGGCGAAGGACACGATGCGGAAAACCGAGCTGTTGGGGTTCCAGGCCAGGAGGATGCCCACGATGGCGATGCCCACCACGGTGAGCCGGGCCGCCGTCATGGAGGCCTTCTGGCTGAGCTTCACCCGGAAGAAGTCCTGGACCAGGTCCTGGGAGACGCCGGAGGCGGCAGTGAGGAGCTGGGAGTCCGCCGTGGACATGGTGCAGGCCAGGATGCCTGCCATGACGATGCCGGCGATAAGGGCGAAGAAGACCCCGTGGATGCTGAGCAGATCCGCCAGCCGGATGACGATGGTCTCCGACTCCGAGCTGGAGGTCAGGAAGGGGATGGCTCCCGCCTTGCTGACGCTGTAGCCGATGATGCCGATGAGCATGGCGATGGCCATGGAGATGACCACCCACACCGAGGCGATCCGCCGGGAGATCTTCAGCTTCTTGCTGTCCTGGATGGCCATGAACCGCAGAAGGATGTGGGGCATCCCGAAGTAGCCCAGGCCCCAGGCCAGGGTGGACACGATGCTCAGGAAGGGGAAGGAGCCGGCCTCTCCGGTGGAGGCGTCGTAGCCCTTTGTCAGGTCCAGGTAGCCCGGCAGGGCGGCGGCGTTGGCCGTTACCGTGTCCCAGCCCCCGGCCTGTTCAATGGCGAAGAAGACGATGAAGATCAGGGCGAAGGTCATGACGATGGACTGGATCAGGTCCGTGGTGGACACCGCCAGGAAGCCCCCCAGGACGGTGTAGCCGATGACCACGATGGCCCCCACGATCATGGCCCCGTGGTAGTTCACCCCGAAGAGGGAGTTGAACAGGGTGCCGATGGCCTTGAAGCCCGAGGCGGTGTAGGGGATGAAGAAGATCAGGATGATGGCCGCGGCGATGCAGGAGAGGACCTTCTTCTCATCCCGGAACCGCCGGGAGAAGAAGTCCGGGATGGTGATGGCCCCCATGTGGGCGGAGTAGTTCCGCAGGCGCTTGGCGGTGATAAGCCAGTTGAGATAGGTCCCCGCCGCCAGGCCGATGATGGTCCAGCCCACCTCCGCCACGCCGGCGATGTAGGCCAGGCCGGGCAGGCCCATGAGCAGGTAACTGGACATATCCGAGGCCTCGGCGCTCATGGCCGTGACGATGGGGCCCAGCTTCCGGCCTCCCAGGTAGAACTCCCCGGAGTTGGAGCCGCCGCCTCTGCCGCTGTAGAAGACGCCCACCGCCACCATGGCGATGAGGTAGACGGCAATGGCGATGATGATACAGAGTTTCGCTGTGGTCATAGTCTTTCCTCGCTCTCTTTGGAGAATAGTATAAAAAGGGCGGGCCCCGTCGGACGCCGCCGAATTTTCTGTCCCCTATCATACCACGACTAAAAATAGACTGCAATACAGAACGGAGTATAGACTAAATTCTATACTCCGTTCAGATAATTTATCAAAAATTGATTGATATTAAAAGAAAAATTGAGGATACGGAACTTAGGGTAAAAAGCTGCTCAAAAAACCGGGTAAAACTTTAGCCGAATAATCCCGCAGGGAGTATTCCCCGCCGCACAGGCACCAGTCGTACATCAGGGCCCGCTCGCACAGGGCGTAGAGCTTGACCATCTCGCTGACGCTGAGCCGGTCGGTGAGCTGGCCCTCCTCACGGCCCCGGCTGATGATCTTCCGCAGCAGGCGGTAATAGGTCCGGCGGTAGTCCAGCAGGTGCTTGTCCCCGCTGGTGACCAGTTGGGTGGACAGGAGCCGGGCCAGGAGCTCCAGGGAAACGGAGTTCTCAATGGTGCGGAAGAGCTCGCTGTTGAGGAAGAGGAGCTGGTCCAGGGCGGGCATGGCGGGGTCCATGGTCTCCATCAGGGCCTCATACTTCTCGTCGAAGAGGTCCGAGAGGGTGGAGAGGAGGGCGTCCTTGCCGTCGAAGTAGTGATAGAAGGAGCCCTTGGAGGTCTGGGAGGCCTCGATGATCTCCTCCACGGTGGTGTGCTCATAGCCCTGCTCGTAAAAAAGCTGCCAGGCGGCGGAGACGATGCGCCCCCGGGTGTTGCGGCTGTTTCGTTTTGCCATGGAGATCCTCTCCTTTCCCGATAAACCTGCGGCGGGTGATGGGTGCGGGACCCGCTCATACCTTGAAATAGGCCTCGATCTCCGCGCGCTTGGCGGGGACGGACCCCTGGATCATGGAGGGCTGGCCGCCCCCTTTGCCCCCCAGGGCGCCGCAGATGGTCTTGCTCTCCGCCCGGAGGTCCACGGTCCTGCTGCCCATGACGAAGCGGTAGCCGCTCTCGTCGGAGCCGGTGAAGGCGGCGCAGATGCCTCCGCACTTCTCCATCCCGGCGTTGACCAGGGACCGGAGGGTGTTGGGATCCAGCCCCTCCTCAAAGAGGCAGAGGTTCCCGTCGGTGGCGGGGAGGGCCTTGATCTTCTCGGCAGCCAGGGCCCGCTTGGCCCCGGTGAGGGCGAACTCCGTGTCCGCCAGGACCTGCTTGAGCCGGTCCACCCCCTGGGCCACCTCGGGCTGCTTCACCGACAGGGCGGCGGAGATGGCGGCCACGCTCTCGTGCTTGGCCTGGTAGTCCCGGAGGGCCATGGCCCCGGCGGCCATCCAGATGCGGATCCCGCCCCGGTGACGCATCCAGGACAGGAGCTTCACCAGGCCGATCTCCCCGGTGAAGTTAACGTGGGGGGCGCAGCAGGCGCACACGTCCACCCCCTCGATGGTGACGATGCGGACGTTCTCCGTCAGCTCCAGCTTGCTGCGGTAGTCCAGGGTCTCCAGGACGGCGGGGGCGGGGTATTCGGCGGTGATGGCCCGGTTGGCCCAGATCACCCGGTTGGCCTCGTTCTCCAGTTCCTGGAGCTGCTCCGGGGTGAGTTCTTTATCGAAGTCCAGGATGACCGCGTCCTCCCCCATGTGGAAGCCCACGTTGGTGCATCCGAACTTGCTGTGGGCCAGGCCGGAGACGATGTGCTCCCCGGAGTGGCACTGCATCCGTCCGAATCGCTGCTCCCAGTCGATGGCCCCGGTGACGGGCCCCGCCGGCAGGGGGCCGTCGGTGAAGTGGAGAATGCCCTCGGGGGTCTCCTGGACGTCCAGCACCCGGACGGAGAGACCCCCGGCAGTGAGGGTCCCGGTGTCGGCGGGCTGGCCGCCCCCCTCGGGGAAGAAGGCGGTTTGGTCCAGCAGGAGGACAAAGCGGCCCTCGTCCGCGGGGGCGCAGGAGAGGAGGGCGGCGGAAAAGACGGACAGATGGCTGTCCTGGTCGTAGAGCTTACTGGTCATGGCAGGATTCCCTTTCTTGTTTCTGTTTGGGACCATTATAGAGGAAAAACCGCCGGCGCGCAATCCCGGGAAAATTCGATTGCGCCGGGGTGGGGGATGTGGTAGAATGAAAGAAAAGGAGGAGGATGTCCCATGCCAGAGCTTTGCCGGTTTTACAACATCGTGATTAAAATGCTCTACAGTGACAACGCCCAGCACCACCGTCCCCATTTTCATGTATACTATGGGGAGTATGAGGCCTCCGTGGGGGTGGACGGAGAGTTGCTGGCCGGGGCCCTTCCCGTCAAACAACTCAAGCTGGTCCAGGCCTGGGCGGCCATCCATGAGGAGGAGCTGTATCAGGCATGGAACAAGGCAGTGCAGAACGTGCCTTTCGGGAAGATCGAACCCCTGCGGTAAAAGGAGGAACTGATATGTATATCATGGATGGTATCGTCTATGCGGGGGAAAAGCAGGCCCCTGTTCGCGTCAGCGGCGTCCGGCCTCTGGAAGGGCACCGGCTTTGGGTGCGCTTCAGTACGGGAGAGGCGAAGATATTCGACTTTACGCCCCTGCTGAAGGACCCCGCTTTTGCGCCCCTGGAGGACCCGGCTGTGTTTCGGGGGGTCTATATCGATTATGGCGTCACCGTGTGGAATGACGGAGACATCGACATTTCCCCTACCTATTTGTATGAACATGCAGCAGCGGAGGACACGGCCAGCGCTTAATTCTCATAGGAGATACCTGTGCGGTCCCATTCGGGACCGCGCTCTTTCTCTATTAGATGCTGTCGTATGGTAGCAATTCTGCTAAGACGTGCCACAAAATAGTAGCATCACCTTGAGGTGTTGCGCTATGTATTTTCCCAGGATCGAAGACCTGCGGACCGACAGCGATAAGACGCAGATCCAGATCGCGGAATATCTGCATTTGAACAGAGAGGTGTACCGCCGGTACGAAAAAGGCGAGCGGGAGCTCCCCGTCTGGGCCCTCATCAAGCTGGCCGACCTCTACCGGACCTCCACCGACTACATCCTGGGCCGGACCGACCAGCGATGACCCTGGTATGGTTCACCCTGGGGGCGGCGGGGGCCGCTCTGGCCGGGGCGCTGCTGGGCGGGCCCCTGTGGCTTCTTTTGGCCGCCCTTCTGGGGCTGGGGGCCTGGGCCCTGCTGCGGCAAAAGGACCGGGGCGGCGTTCTCCGGGCGATCCTTCTGGGGGCTGCCGTCTCCCTGGTCTGGCTGGCGGTGTACGGCGCGGTCTTCCACGCCCCGGCGGACCGGCTGGCCGGCCGGACGGTCCGGCTGGAGGCCGTGGTCACCGACTGGCCCGAGGCCACCCCCTACGGGGCCCGGGTGCCGGTGAAAGCCGGGGAGGAAGGGGGCCGGAAGGTCAAGGCGGTCTACTACGGGACCGACGACCTTCTGGACCTGTCCCCCGGGGACAAGCTGGCCTCCGTGGCCTACTGCGCCGCCGCAGACTCCATCCGGGGCCGGGAGAGCTTTTACTATGTCTCCCGGGGCATCCTGCTCCGGTGCCGGGGGTACGGCGCCGTCACCGTCACCCAAAGGGAGGGCTTCCCCCTGCGGTACGGGGTGGCCTATCTCTCCAAGTCCACCCGGGATCTCATCGACCGTCTGTATCCCCCGGAGCAGGCGGCGTTTCTGCGCGCCCTTCTCACCGGGGACAAGTCCGGGCTGTCCGACGTGGACCAGCACAACTTCAACCGGGTGGGCCTGGGCCATGTGGTGGTCATTTCGGGCCTCCATGTCTCCTTCCTGGTGGGCTTCCTCTCCCTGTTCCTGAAGCCGGGGCGGAAGGGGACCTTCCCGGTGATGGCGGCGGCCCTGGTGTGCTTCTGTATCTTTACCGGCAGCGCCCCGGGCACCGTCCGGGCGGTGATCCTCAACGGGCTGGCCCTGCTGGCCCCCGCCGTCCGGCGGGAATACAATACCTACGCGGGTCTGGCGGCGGCCCTTCTCCTGCTTCTGGCGGCCAACCCCTGGAGCATCGTCAACGCCGGCCTGCAGTTCTCCTTCCTGTCCACCCTGGGCATTCTGGCCTTCAGCGGACGGTGGACCCGGGCCTGGACCGGGAAGGTCCCGAAGAAGGCCCGGCGGTTTGCCCAGCCCATCTTCGGGGTGGCGGCGGTGAGTCTGGCCGCCATGGTCCTCACCGTCCCCCTGTCCGCCCTGTACTTCGGGCGGTTCTCCCTCATCGCGCCCCTGTCCAATCTGCTGACAAGCTGGGCGGTGGGGCTGGCCTTCCTGGGCGGGCTGGT
Source organism: Oscillospiraceae bacterium (assembly GCA_902781745.1). Lineage (GTDB taxonomy): Bacteria > Bacillota > Clostridia > Oscillospirales > Oscillospiraceae > Evtepia. Next base: position 9,291 of record CACZKM010000014.1, on the reverse strand, counting down.
CTCCGTCCTGCTGGGGGCGGTCCTCTTTCCCCTGGGCCATGGCCTGGCCCTTCTGGTGGGCCTCCCCGTCCGGTTCTTCCTGGGGACCGCCGGGGTCCTGAGCAGGGTCCCCCTGGCGGCGGTCACTTTGTCCTCGGGCTACTATCTCCTGTGGATGGTCTTCGTCTACCTCCTGCTGGCCCTGTGGCTCTTCGTTCCGGCGGAGGGCAAGCGCCCGGTCCTTCCCCTGTGCGCGGGGGCGGTCACCCTCTGCCTGGCGGTGCTGCTGACGGCGGGGACCGTCCGCCGGGCGGAGATGACCCTCACCGCCCTGGACGTCGGCCAGGGGCAGAGCGTGGCTCTGTGCGCCGGGTCCTCGGCGGTGCTCATCGACTGCGGCGGAACCCTGTCCCCCGGGGACACGGCGGCGGCCTATTTCCAGTCCATCGGCCGCCGGTCCATCGACCTGCTGGTGCTGACCCACTTCCACGAGGACCACGCCGGAGGCGTCCCCGAGCTCCTGGCCCGGCTGGATGTGGGCGGTATCGCCGTCCCCGACGTGGACGAGGACAGCGTCATCCGCCGGGAGATCGAGGCCATCGCCTTGGAAAAGGATATCCCCATTTACTACATCACCCGGGAATCCGCGGTGGACCTGGACAAGGGGCAACTGACCCTCCTGCCCCCGGTCCAGGCGGAGGGGGACAGCAACGAGCAATGTCTGTCCGTCCTCTGCTCCGCCGGGGCCTGGGACGCCCTCCTCACCGGGGATATGCCCATCGAGGGGGAGGAACAGCTTCTGGCCCAGTACGACCTGCCCGACCTGGAGCTCTTCGTGGCGGGGCACCACGGCTCGAAATACGCCACCGGCAAAGCCCTGCTGGAAGCCCTCGCCCCAGAGACCGTTCTGATTTCCGTGGGCTATAATTCCTACGGACACCCCGCCCCGGAGACCCTGGACCGCCTGGCGGAGGCGGGGGCGGCGGTCTACCGCACCGACCAACTGGGCGACCTCACCGTATACGCCCACCCCAAGGAGGCCACATGATATGGCGACCAAAGGAACCAACAAAACCGCCGGGCTCACCCGGCTCAAGCAAGACCTGAAGGCGGGGACCCCCGCCTCCCTGTACATCTTCCACGGCGAGGAGACCTACCTCCGGGATTTCTACCTGGACAAGCTCCGGGCCGCCTGCGTCCCGGCGGGGATGGAGAGCTTCAACGTCCACCGGCTCCCCGGCAAGGGGCTGGACCTCCAGGCCCTGTCCGATGCGGTGGACACCCTGCCCATGATGAGCCCCAGGACCTTTATCCGGGTGGACGACTACGACCTCTTCAAGGCACCGGAGAGCCAGCGGACCGCCATGGCAGCCCTCCTGGCCGACCTGCCCGACTACTGCACCCTGGTCTTTGTCTACGACACCATCCCCTACAAGGCCGACGCCCGGATGAAGAAGCTGGCGGGGGTCCTGAAGGAGAAGGGCTGCGAGGCGGCCTTCCCCCGGCAGGACCAGCACGACCTGACCGACTGGATCGTCCGCCGGTTCAAGGCCCTGGACCACGACATCTCCACCGGGGACGCCCAGTACCTCATCTTCCTCTGCGGGGACCTGATGACCGGGCTTATCGGGGAGATCGCCAAGATCGGGGCCTACGCCCGGGAGCGCCGGGTGACCAAGGGGGACATCGACGCCGTGGCCATCCCCGTGCTGGACGCCCAGGTCTTCCGTATGACCGACGCCCTGACGAAAAAGGACTATGACAAGGCCCTGGCGGTCCTCAACGACCTGTTGCTCATGAAGCAGGAGCCCATCATGCTCCTGGCGGTGCTGGGGAAGCACCTGCGGCAGCTCTACTCCGCCCGTGTGGCTCTGGAGAGCGGCCAGGGCAGCCGATGGGTCCAGGGGCTGTGGTCCATGCGCTCGGCCTATCCCGCCGACAAGCTGATGGACGCCGCCCGCCGCCACGACCTGGCCTGGTGCCGCCGGGCCATGGCCCGGTGCGCCGAGACCGACCTGGCCATGAAATCGGTCACCGGGGCTGACGCCCGGGACCGGCTGATCTCCCTGGTGCTGGAGCTGGCAGCGGGGGTGCGGCCATGATCCGGGTCCGGGAGGCCATCGTGGTGGAGGGCCGGTACGACAAAACCACCCTGTCCCAGTTGGTGGACGGGGTGATCCTGGAGACCAACGGCTTCGGCATCTTCAAGGACCGGGAGAAGCTGGCCCTGCTGCGGAGGATCGCGGACAGGCGGGGCCTGGTGGTCCTCACCGACAGCGACGGGGCGGGCTTCGTCATCCGGAACTACCTCAAGGGCGCCCTGCCCAAGGATAAGGTCAAGCACGCCTACATCCCCGACCTTTACGGCAAGGAGAGGCGGAAAACACACCCCGGCAAGGAGGGCAAGCTGGGGGTGGAGGGGATGTCCCCGGCGGTGCTGGAGCACGCCCTCCGTCAGGCGGGGGCCACCATCCTGGGGGAGGAGACCGGGCGGGCCGCTCCGGCCCTCACCAAGGCCGACCTCTACGCCTGCGGCCTGTCCGGCGGGGAAAACAGCCGGGAGAAGCGAAAAAAGCTCCTGGCGGCCCTGGGCCTGCCGGAGCATCTTTCCCCCAACGCCATGCTGCCGGTGCTGTCGGCGCTGTACAGCCGGGAGGATTTGTTGAATACGCTGCAAAAGCTGCAGTAAGCTGAAGCTAACTTCGGAAATAGGACGGAAAAAGCGCAAAAAGCGTCGGCTAACTGCCTTTACAAACGGTGGCCTATCGTGTAAAATACGGGGAAAGAGATGGGCAGCATCTTTTAACCCAAATTTTATAACTTTCCCCACGGGGAAGATATGGAGGAATAATACTATGGCAAAATACGTATGCAGCGTTTGCGGTTACGTCCACGAAGGCGACAATCCCCCCGAGAAGTGCCCCCAGTGCAAGGCTCCCGCCAGCAAGTTCGTCGAGCAGGCCGGCGAGATGACCTGGGCCGCTGAGCACGTTGTTGGCGTGGCCCAGGGCGCTCCCGAGGATATCATCCAGGATCTGCGGAACAACTTCACCGGCGAATGTTCCGAGGTGGGCATGTACCTGGCCATGAGCCGGGTGGCCTATCGGGAGGGCTAGCCGAGCTGCTGGGCGAGGTGCTCACCGACAGCACCGAGAAGAACCTGAAGATGCGCGTGGAGGCCGAGAACGGCGCCACCGCCGGCAAGACCGACCTGGCCAAGCGCGCCAAGGCCCTGAACCTGGACGCCATCCACGACACCGTCCATGAAATGGCCCGCGACGAAGCCCGACACGGCAAGGCTTTCGCTGGGCTGCTGCAGCGGTACTTTAAGTAAGAAAAAACGCGAAGAGCGGCAATCCCCCTGGATTCATAAAGGAGGCTGGCCATGGAAAGAAAGAATGTGGTCAAGGATCTGATTGTGTTATGGCTCGCCTTGACCGCGCTGGTATGCGCGGCGGTGAATCTGCACGTTTCACTCAATCTGCTGGGCAGTAAAGAGGGATAAGCGTTCGGACTTTTCCAGGCTTGAAAAAGGGTAATCAGAGCGAGAGGACCGCGGGCGCGGTCCTCTCGTTTTTCGTCCAAAAGTGGAAGAATGGTGGATACTCCCGCCTGCTCCTGCTGTATTGAAATGTCAAAAGTGGATAGCCAAAAGGTGGATACTGGTATTATACAAGCGGGTTGTCAGCGAAACCATACGCTTTCAATTATCTATACACATCTTTGCACATCTTTTCGCATCAAATAAAGAAATGGGAACATCGTTTCAGGTGTTCCCATCATCTTTATACATATTCAGGTGTTCTTTTAGGAAGTTCCTCATCCCCTCCACAACTTCGGGTGGTCCTATAATCTGCGAGCGGGACCCAAAAGTAGCCACCCAAGCATAGAAGTTTGGGCTGACTTCTACGGGGACGGTGAAGGTAAAGTGGCTGCTGCCGTCAGGAAACAGCATCGTTTCCCTGCCAAATTGGTCTATCACCTGGTCGGTCAGTTCGTTGGCAAAGCGCAATTTCACATCATAGCCTGGACCGCTATACATCTGGAATACTTTCGCCTTTTGGCTGGTGAGGCTCTTTGCGTTGAACAGGTCCTTTCCCTCTCTTGGCTCGGGGATGGGCCTTGTGATACGTTCCATACGGTCCACACGAAAATAACGGAACTTCGCGCCGTCGTAAGCATAGAGGTAGAGGTTGCCACTGTTCCAATAGAGGGCAAAAGGGCTGACCCTGTATTGGGTCCCATCGTTGGAATAGGATTTCTGCTTGCTGGGGGTCAGGTGGAAATAGTGAAAAGCAATCTTACAATCAGAGGCAATAGCCTGGTGGATGCGGTCTGCCTCCTTTACCACACTGTCATTCATACTGCGGATGCGGTCATAGACGTAGGCTTGGCGGTTCAGGTCCTTCTGCTTCCTGCTGCCAAAGGTCGCCTTGACCTTTTCGGTCAGCTTGCGGGCTTCCTGCTGGGTGATAAACCTGGATGCCTGGATGCTGTCAATGATAAGGCGCAGTTCGTAGGCTTCAAAGGGGGCGTTCAGGAGGGAATAGCCTTTTTTGTGTTCGTCATACTGGATATTGAGACCAAAGACTTCCCCCACAGCGTCAAGGTCCCGATAGATAGTCTTATGATTAAGGGGCTTTTCTTCTTTACCTGTGATTTCGTGGTTGGCATAGTGGCGTTGGATGTCCTTCATACTGACGGTATGAGTCTTATCGGCGTTGGATATGAGGTAGTCCCGCAGGAGGATGAGGCGTTCCCCGATTTGGCGCCCGTTGTTTCTGTTCATAGGGATTCCCCCTTTGTTGGATGGTGGTCTCATTATAACACACCAAGAAATAAGGGGATAGTAGTGGATTTCAGATTGTATTATTTGTTGTTATATGATAGTATTACAATAGGTTCTAATAAATGGGTGGAATTCCTCTCTCGATACAGATTAGAAGAAAAGAATGGAGGGATAATAATGGCATTTTGGAACAGAAACAAATCAAAGAATGAGAATCAGTATTCTAATTATAGTCAGGAATTAGTAATTGATGAAAGCACTATTTCAGGCTGTTTTAAAAAGTATTTCATATTAATAACAGGGATGTTTTCGCAATCTCAGTATAAAAATAGCCCAATCATGCCTGAACTGATTGCGGCAATGACTTCTATAATGGATTTTACATCAGATTATTATGATTATAATAATGCAAGCGAGAGAAAGATAATCCTGGACTGGGTTCTAACTCCGTTATACAAGTCAATGAATAAAAGAAACTTTGAAAAATTGGCAAAAATAATTGATACTCGGAGAGATTTTTATCTTGTTCAGTCACGCAATTGCTCGCTACGTGGCGAGTTTATGATGGACGATATACCAGATTATAGAAAGAATTGGCCTCCATATCGATATAGTGTTATCTTTTGTGATTGTGTTTATAATCCTGATTGCTTGACAAACTATGATAATGCTCCGACGGTTATAAAAAGTATTTTTGACCAAGCAGAGGAAAGCGCTTTTTGGAGTTCTATAATGAAAGATTTTGATGGTTATTCAAGTGATATAAAAAAGTTAATGATTGGGTAATAGAATGAGGACTTCTACATTATTCCTCAATTTGATAACAATTATTATTATAAATGGTAATTGGAAAGTGAGGCAATATGATGGCGGTTAGATTAGAACACTATTCATATCGATTTGCTGAGCAAGTGCTTAACAGCAGACTTTCAATAAAGAATGAATTAGAAGATATTATTCGTGATTCAACTTCTGACCTTTCTCAACTTAGCAGGCCAGTCTTCAATGATATTTTGAAAAAGCACTTCATTGCAAAAGGATTGGGTCAGTCAGCCTGATGTGTTCGGCAGAGAAACGGATGCTTACGCTCGTTTTGATTTCTTAAAAGATAGAGTGGGGGTTGAAGTTCAGTTTGGGCACCCGTCATTTGTTGGGATTGATTTACTTATATTTCAAATTGCATCATATTCGAATCTCGATGCGATTGATTTAGGAGTATACATAGTTGCGACAAGTCATTTTATTCATGAGATGCCTAAAAGATTTCTGGAAATAAATCCATCAATGAAGTGGAATGGTTCTTTGCCATATGAAAAAGTCATAAAGTATTTGCCACATGTAAAGAGTGCTATTCAAGTACCAATTTATGTAATTGGGATTGACCTATAAACTATAAAAAATATGAAGAAAGCCTCTGACACAACAGAGGCTTTTTCCATATTATTCTTACAATCTATACTTCCACCATCCCAATATACACATAATCCGTCGTCCTACTCAACCCACACACCCGTGCCAATTCGCTAACAACGGACACAAAAAACGGACAGCCCACCCGGGCTGTCCGTTTTCTTATACGCAAATCGCGCTCACAGCAAAATGATCCCCGCGTCCGTGCAGCTCTCAATGGTCTCATCATCCCAAATCGAAGCCTGCACCTCGCCGATATGGGCCTTCCCCAGCAGGATCATGCTCAGCCGGGACTGGCCGATACCGCCGCCGATGGTCAGGGGCAGCTCGTCTGCCAGCAGGAGCTTGTGGAAGGTCAGCTCCCGGCGGTCGTCGCAGCCCGCCAGCTTCAGCTGCTTGTCCAGGGCCTTGGAATCCACCCGGATGCCCATGGAGGAGATCTCAAAGGCCCGGCCCAGCAGGTCGTTCCACAGGAGGATGTCGCAGTTGAGGGTCCAGTCGTCGTAGTCGGGGGCCCGGCCGTCGTGGGGCTTGCCGGACTTCAGCTTGCCGCCGATCTGCATCAGCAGGGTGGTGGGATGCTCCCTGGTCCAGGCGTCCTCCCGCTCCTTGGGGGTGAGGTCGGGGTACTTGTCCTCCAGCTCCTGGGTGGTGATGACGGAGACCTCCCGACTGATGAGGGGCACGGCGCTCAGGGCGGAGAAGACCGACTGGAGGGTCTTCTGGGTGTCCACCATGGCGTCCACGATGGACTGGACGGTTTTTTTCAGATACTCCGCCGTCCGGTCCCGGGGGGCGATGACCTTCTCCCAGTCCCACTGGTCCACGTAGATGGAGTGGAGGTTGTCGGGGATCTCGTCCCGGCGGATGGCGTTCATATCGGTGACCAGGCCCTCCCCCACGGGGAAGTGATAGCGATAGAGGGCCATGCGCTTCCACTTGGCCAGGGAGTGGACCACCTGAGCGTCCCGGCCCACGGCTGGCACGTCGAAGGAAACGGGGCGCTCCACGCCGTTGAGGTTGTCGTTCAGGCCGGAGGCCGCCTCCACAAAGAGAGGGGCGGAGACCCGGCGGAGGTGGAGGTTGCCGCAGAGGGTGTCCTCAAAGACGTGGTGCAGGAGGCTGATGGCCTTCTGGGTGTCGTAGAGGTTCAGCAGGGGGGCGTAATCCTTGGGGATGTAGGTCTTGGACATGGGAAATCTCCTTTCGGTCGAATCTCCCCCGGAGATTCGAGAATGTCTGATCGGGATGGGATAAAAGGATGGATCATCCGTGATACAGTTTTGAGGTCTGGTATTTGGGCTCGCAGGTCAGCCGCACCCCCAGCCGCCGGAAGCTGTCCTCGTCGGACTCCGACAGGATGACGGTGGAGTGGGCCTCGCAGCCCCGGAGCTTCTGAAGCTGCCGCACCGCCTGCTTGGCGTTGGGGTCGGTGACGGCGCAGATGGACAGGGCCACCAGCAGCTCGTCGATGTGGAGGAGGGGATTCTTGTTCCCCAGGACGTTGACCTTCAGGTTCTGCACCGGCTCGATCACCGACGGGGAGATGAGCTGGATCTCATCGTCGATGCTGCCCAGGTACTTCAGGGCGTTGAGGAGAAGGGCGGAGGAGGACCCCAGCAAAGAGGAGGTCTTTCCGGTGAGGATCTTCCCGTCGGGCATCTCCATGGCCGCCGCGGGCTCGCCGGTGCGCTCCTCCACCGCCAGGGCGGGGGAGACCACCGACCGGCTCTGGGGGGTGAGGCCCAGCTGCTTCATGAGCAGCTCGATCTTGTATACCGCGCCGCCGTCGGTGCGGCCCCGGCGGTGGCGGCACTCCTCGGTGTAGTACCGCCGGAGGATCTCCTCCTTGGAGGCCTGGGAGACCACCTCGTCGTCGATGATGCAGTAGCCCGCCATGTTCACCCCCATGTCCGTGGGGGACTGATAGGGGGAGACCCCGGCGATGCGCTCGAAGATGGTCTTGAGCACCGGGAAGATCTCCACGTCCCGGTTGTAGTTCACCGTGGTGACCCCGTAGGCCTCCAGGTGGAAGGGGTCGATCATGTTCACGTCGTTGAGATCCGCTGTGGCGGCCTCGTAGGCCAGGTTCACCGGGTGGCGGAGGGGGAGGTTCCAGATGGGGAAGGTCTCGTACTTGGCGTAGCCCGCCTGGACCCCCCGCTTATGCTCGTGGTAGAGCTGGCTCATGCACACGGCCATCTTGCCGCTGCCCGGGCCGGGGGCGGTGACCACCACCAGGGGGCGGGTGGTCTCCACGAACTCGTTGCGGCCGTAGCCCTCGTCGCTGACGATTCGGGGGATGTCGTAGGGGTAGCCCTCGATGGAGTAGTGCCGGTAGACCTTCAGCCCCAGGCTCTCCAACTGCTCCTGGAAAAGCTCCGCCGCGGTCTGGCCGCTGAACCGGGTGAGGACCACACTGTCCACCTGGAAGCCGAAGCCCCGGAAGACGTCGATGAGCCGCAGGGTGTCGGCTCCGTAGGTGATGCCGATGTCCCCCCGGACCTTGCTCTTTTCCAGGTCCATGGCGGATACCGCCACCACGATCTCCACCTGCTCCTTGAGCTGGCTGAGCATCCGGATCTTGGAGTCCGGGTGGAAGCCCGGCAGGACCCGGGAGGCGTGGTGATCGTCAAAGAGCTTGCCGCCGAACTCCAGGTACAGCTTGCCGCCGAACTGGTTGATCCGGGAACGGATGTGTTCCGACTGCATCTCCAGGTATTTTTCGTTGTCGAACCCCAAGCGATCGATCATGGGACCCTCTCCTTCCCCGTTTTCCGCCGGCCACGCCAGCGGCTCCGGCGATTTTTCTCGTTGATTCGTGTATAAAGTAGCAATTCTTGTATGAAAAGTCAATATGTTATTGGGAATCTTGTTGAAGTTGACGGCGAAAAAAGGGGAGGAAGTTTCACCTGCAACGACTTGGCTGTGCAAGCTGACGGGTGCGGAAAGAAATCTATTGCCAGCGTAGCTTTTTCGTGGTATAATCGGTTGATTTTCCGCGCTTAATATTTTTATATAATGTCAGCTGAACAAATGAGGAAAGCCTGAAAACCAATCAAAAGGCAGCAAGATGTGCTATACTAAGTGCAAGGGAAATGAAGGAATACCGA
>CACZKM010000013.1 GCA_902781745.1 Oscillospiraceae bacterium | reverse complement strand
TTGTCTGCGAAGTTGCACGAAACTCTTGGCTCTCCCTCTGGGAGAGCTGGCATTCGCGAAGCGAATGACTGAGAGGGCGTCCTTTTGCAACGGCCCCTTTGTCATGTCCAAAACAGTCGGAACAAACCGTCAGGGGAGCAGCGTTTCCGCGTCCACCGGCTCTCCGTCACGCCGGATCTCAAAGTGACAGTGGGGCCCGGTGGACCGTCCCGTGGAGCCTACCAGGGCCACAGGCTGACCCTGGTCCACCCAGTCCCCCTCCTGGGCCAGGAAGGCCGAGCAGTGGGCGTAGCGGGTCACATAGCCGCTGCCGTGGTCCACCTGGATCAGGTTGCCGTAGGAGCCCTTCTCCCCGGCGAAGCACACCGTCCCCGGGGCGGCGGCTAAAATCTCCGTCCCCAGGGGCGCGGCAATGTCCGTCCCCCGGTGGAAGTCGTCGGCCCCGAAGATGTGCCTTGTCCCGAAGGGGGAGGTCACCGTCCCCTGACAGGGCCACTGGAAGGCCGGCGGCATTCTCTTTGCTGCTGTTTCCGCCAGGGTCATGCGGACCTCCTCCTCCGCCTGTTCCAGGCTGTCCAGCAGGCGCTCCGGCAGGGCGTCCGGGTCGGGGGAGAGGAGGAGGTCTGCCGTCCGCTCCTCCGCCGCCGCCACCGCCTGGACCCGGACCTCCGTCTGGCTGACCCGGGCCGGGGGGAGGGTATCGGGGGCCAGAAAGGAGACCAGCAGCCAGACGGAGACCACCAGGGCCGCCGCTGTCGCCAGCCCCGTCAGGGCCGCCAGGGCCAGGGTCGAGGGCTGCCGCCCTCCGCCCGTCTTGTCCATCCGGGCGATGGTTTCCAGAAGGTCCTCCGGTGTGAGGGGTGCTGTGCCGGTGGGGGCTGTCATCGGTCGTTTCAAGTGTGCTCCTTTCCCGCAGACGAATGATTACAAATTAGTTACAATCTGATGATACGGGCGGGGGAACCATCCGTCAAGGGGATGAAAAAGGGGCCTGGACACTAGTTTTGGCGAGGAGGTGGGAGGGCTGTCGCCCGCCGCGGGATGCCTCCGATTTCGGGACAGAAAAAGCCCCCGCGCGGGGGCGCGGAGGCTGGGGTGTCTATGGGGTCAGTCGATCACCCGGATGGTGGTGATGACGGGCTGGTCGTCGGGGGCGATGGCGCCGTTGTCGTCCAGGGCCTTGGGGGCCACGTCGCGCTCAATGGCGTCCACTACGTCCATGCCGTCGGTGACATGGCCGAAGGCGGCGTACTGGCCGTCCAGGAAGGGACTGTCCTGGTGGACGATGAAGAACTGGCTGCTGCCGCTGTCGGGGGCCTGGGCCCGGGCCATGGAGATGACGCCCCGGACGTGGCTGATGTCGTTGGGCACGCCGTTGGCCTCGAACTCTCCCTTGATGCTCTGGGCGGCGCCGCCCTGGCCGCCCTGGATCATGAAGCCGTCCATGATCCGGTGGAAGGTCAGGCCGTCATAGTAGCCGCTCTCCGCCAGGGAGAGGAAGTTGGTCACGGAGATGGGGGCGGTGTCGGCGTCCAGTTCCAGGGCGATGGTGCCGTAGTCCTGGACCTCGATCTCCGCGTGGTGGGTGCCGCTGAGGAGCTCCGCCTCGGCGGAATCGGCGTCGCTGCCGCCGCAGGCGCACAGGGCCAGGACCAGCAGCAGGACAAGGGGAAAGAGCTTTTTCATGTGGGTTCCTCCTTCATGTTTGTTCCAAAACACAACCCCAGAGAGGCGCGGCCTCTCTGGGGTGAGCTGTTTTATGGGCAAAGCCGGGTCAGATCTTCTCCGCGATCCGGCGGCCCATCTCGGCGGTGCCCACCAGGGTCTCGGAGCCGGTGTACAGGTCGGGGGTGCGGATGTTGTCCGCCAGCACAGCCCGGACGGCGTTCTCCACGGCGTCGGCCTCGGCGGACAGGCCCAGGGTGTACCGCAGCAGCATCCCCACGGAGAGGATGGTGGCGGCGGGGTTGGCCTTGTCCTGGCCGGCGATGTCCGGGGCGGAGCCATGGATGGGCTCGTACATCCCGAAGTTGCCCGTGGCCAGGGAGGCGGAGGGCAGCATCCCGATGGAGCCGGTGATCTGGCTGGCCTCGTCGGAGAGGATGTCCCCGAAGATGTTGCTGGTGACGATGACGTCGAACTGCCGGGGGTTCCGGACCAGTTGCATGGCGGCGTTGTCCACATACAGGTGGTCCAGCTTGACCTCGGGATAGTCCTTGGACACCTCAGTGACCACCCGCCGCCACAGGCGGGAGGAGTCCAGGACGTTGGCCTTGTCCACGCTGGTGACATGCTTGTTCCGCTTCATGGCCATGTCGAAGGCCACCTTGGCGATGCGGCGGACCTCGCCCTCAGAGTACATCTCCACGTCATAGGCGGCGGGGCCCATGTCGGTTTCCCTGGTGCCGCGCTCCCCGAAGTAGATGCCGCCGGTGAGCTCCCGGACCACCAGGATATCCAGGCCCCCTTCGAGGATTTCAGCCTTCAGGGGGGAGGCGTCGGCCAGCTCCGGGAAGATCATGGCAGGCCGCAGGTTGGCGAAAAGGCCCAGCTCCTTCCGGATGCCCAGCAGGGCCCGCTCGGGACGCTGGTCCCCGGGAAGACCGTCCCACTTGGGACCGCCTACGGCGCCCAGCAGCACCGCGTCGGCGGCCTTGCACACGTCGATGGTCTCCTGGGGCAGGCAGTTGCCCGTGGCGTCGATGGCCGCGCCGCCGGCCAGAACGGTCTGGCAGGTAAAGGTGTGGCCGAACCTGTCGCCCACTTTATGCAGCACCAGCAGGGCCTGCTCGATGATGTCCGGCCCGATGCCGTCGCCGGGGATGACCGCGATCTTGTATTCCATGGCTCAGCCCCCCTGTCTTTCCTTGATGGAGGCCATGAGCCCCCCGGCCTGGATGATCTCCTTGATGAACTCCGGGAAGGGGTTGGCCTGATAGGTCTCGTTTTTGGTGACGTTGGTGATGACGCCGGTGTCAAAGTCGATGGCAACCTCGTCCCCGGCCTCGATCTTCTCGCTGGCCTCGGGGCATTCTAAAATCGCCAGGCCAATGTTGATGGCGTTGCGGTAGAAGATCCGGGCGAAGGTCTTGGCAATGACGCAGGAGATGCCGGATTCCTTGATGACCATGGGGGCGTGCTCCCGGGAGGAGCCGCAGCCGAAGTTGAAGCCTCCCACCATCACGTCGCCGCCCTTGACTACCTTGACGAACTCGGTGTCGATGTCCTCCATGCAGTGGGTGGCCAGTTCCTTTTTGTCCGCGATGTTCAGATAGCGGGCGGGGATGATGACGTCGGTATCGACGTTGTCGCCGTACTTGTGGACGAATCCTTTTGCGTTCATGGTATTCCCTCCCTGTTACAGCTTGCGCGGGTCCGCGATCTTGCCGGCGATGGCGGAGGCCGCCGCCACGGCGGGGCTCGCCAGATAGATTTCCGAGGTGATGCCGCCCATGCGGCCCACGAAATTCCGGTTGGTGGTGGCTACGCACTTTTCGCCGTTGGCCATGACCCCCATGTGTCCCCCCAGACAGGGGCCGCAGGTGGGGGTGGACACGGCGCAGCCGGCGTCGATGAAGGTGGTCATGTAGCCCTTTTCGATGCAGTCCTTAAAGATCTGCTGGGTGGCGGGCATGACGATGCACCGGACGTTGGGGTCCACCTTCCGGCCCTTCAAAATCTCGGCGGCGATGGCCATGTCCTCCAGCCGCCCGTTGGTGCAGGAGCCGATGATGACCTGGTCGATGGCGATATCGCCCACGTCGGAGATGGGGTGGGCGTTCTCCGGCAGGTGGGGGAAGGAGACCGTGGGCTCCACGGTGTTCAGGTCGATCTCCACGGTGCGGGTATACTCCGCGTCGGGGTCGGCGGCGTAGGCGGTCCAGGGGCGGTCCACCCGGCCCTTCATGTAGGCCTCGGTGATCTCGTCCACGGGGAAGATGCCGTTCTTGGCCCCGGCCTCGATGGACATATTGGCGATGCACAGCCGGTCGTCCATGGACAGGGACTTGACTCCCTCGCCGGTGTATTCCAGGCTCTGGTACAGGGCCCCGTCCACGCCGATGAGGCCGATGAGGTGGAGGATCACGTCCTTGCCGCTGACCATGGGCTGGAGCTTTCCGGTGAGTTTGACCTGGATGGCCTCAGGGACCTTGAACCAGGTCTCGCCGGTGGCCATGCCGGCGGCCATGTCGGTGGAGCCCACACCGGTGGAGAAGGCCCCCAGGGCGCCGTAGGTGCAGGTATGGGAGTCGGCCCCGATGATACATTCCCCAGCGCACACCAGGCCCTTTTCCGGCAGGAGGGCGTGCTCCACGCCCATCTGGCCCACGTCGTAGAAGTTGTCGATGTCGAAGCGGTGAGCGAAGGTCCGGCACTGGAGGCACTGCTCCGCGGCCTTGATGTCCTTGTTGGGGGTGAAGTGGTCCATGACCATGGAAATTTTGCTCTTGTCGAAGACCCCGGTGAAGCCCTGGGCCTCAAACTCCCGGATGGCCACGGGGGAGGTGATGTCGTTGCCCAGGACCATGTCCAGCTTGGCCCGGATGAGCTGCCCGGCCTTGACCTCGGGGAGCCCGGCGTGGGCGGCTAATATCTTCTGCGTCATTGTCATGCCCATAGGGTGTGCCTCCTTTTCTCAGACGGTGGGAATGAACTGCTTGACCTTGTTCTCGCGGTTGATGGCGGTGATGAGGGCGTGGACCGAGGCCATGGTGATGTCGTTGTCCACCCCGACGCCCCAGTAACGGCGGCCCTCGTCGTCGGCGATGACCACGTAGGCCGAGGCCTGGGCGTCGGAGTCGCCCCGAAGGGCGTGCTCCTCATAGTCGATGAACTGATACTTGATGTTGGGGTTGGCGATCTTCAGCAGGTTGCTGACGGCGTCCAGGGGGCCGTTGCCCCGGGCGCTGAGGTAGAAGGTCTTCCCGGCGATGATGAGGGTAGCGTCGGCCACGGTAGAGCCGCCCTCCCGGATCCAGGTGACGTCCTCCAGGGCGATGGGCTCGTCCTTGTTCTGATACTCGTGGCAGAAGGCCACCAGGATCTCGTCGGGGGTGAGCTCCTTGTGGGCGTGGTCGGAAATATCCTTGATGAAGTAGCCCACCTCGGCGGCCATCTCCTTGGGGAGGGAGTAGCCGAAGTTGTGCTCCAGCACGTAGGAGATGCCGCCCTTGCCGGACTGGCTGTTGATGCGGATGACGTCGGTCTCGTACTCCCGGTTCACGTCGTGGGGGTCCAGGGGGAGGTAGGGGACGGTCCAGCGGTGCTCGCCGGTCTCCTCCCGGAACTTCATGCCCTTGGAAATGGCGTCCTGGTGGGAGCCGGAGAAGGCGGCGAAGACCAGGTGGCCGGAGTAGGGCTGGCGATAGCCCACGTGCATGCCGGTGATCTTCTCATAAAACTCCACGATGGCGGGCATATCGGAGAAGTCCAGATTGGGGTCCACCCCGTGGGTGAAGAGGTTCATGGCCAGGGTGATGATGTCCACGTTGCCCGTCCGTTCGCCGTTGCCGAAGAGGGTGCCCTCGATGCGGTCGCCCCCGGCCAGGAGGGCCAGCTCCGCGGCGGCCACGGCGGTGCCCCGGTCGTTGTGGGGGTGGATGGACAGGATGACGTTCTCCCGGTCATGAAGATGCTTGCTCATGTACTCGATCTGGGAGGCGTAGACGTGGGGCATGGACATCTCCACGGTGGAGGGCAGGTTGATGATGACCTTCCGGTCCGGCCGGGGCTTCCACACGTCGATGACGGCGTTGCAGATGCGCTCGGCAAACTCGATCTCCGTGCCGGTGAAGCTCTCGGGGGAGTACTCGAAGCGGAAGTTGGTTTCGGGCATTTTGGCGGCGTAGTCGTCAAAGAGCTTCGCTCCGGAGACGGCGATCTCCACGATCTCGTCCTCGCTCATGCGGAAGACCTGCTGCCGCTGGGCGAAGGAGGTGGAGTTGTACAGGTGGACCACCACGTTCTTCACGCCCTTGATGGACTCGAAGGTCTTCTTGATGATGTGGGGCCGGGACTGGGTGAGGACCTGGATGGTCACGTCATCGGGGACCAGGCCCTCCTGGATGATGGTCCGCAGGAAGGTGTACTCGGTCTCCGAGGCGGCGGGGAAGCCCACCTCGATCTCCTTGAAGCCCAGCTTCAGCAGGAGCTTGTAAAACTCGATCTTCTCCTCCAGGCTCATGGGGGTGATAAGGGCCTGGTTGCCGTCCCGCAGGTCCACGCTGCACCAGTCGGGGGCCTGGGTCAGGCGCTCCTTCTTCACCCAGTCGTTGGAGGGCTCGGGGGGGAGATAGTATCCGGGGCGATACTTGTCAAAATTCTTCATAGCACGGTCATTCCTTTCGATTCCGACGGAGGTACAAAAAGACCTCCGTCTCCTTTCACTAAGAGACGAAGGCTGCAGCAGCATCCGCGGTACCACTCTTATTGACGCCCGGGGGCGCCCGCTCAAGAAACGCACTCGGGGGTGAGACGCCAGGACCCGCCATACGGCCTTTCACCAACGCGGCCGCTCTCTGGGATGGAGGATGATCCGACTTATTCCCGTCATCATGCAACGATATTTACAGATTAAAGATAGAATAGCGGAAACGGGGGCGGTTTGTCAATGAAAACCGACGGAAAAACTGCACAAAACCACCCCGGGATCGCCACGATTTTTTTTGCGTCCGAAAAGAGCGCGCAAATAAAGTTTCTCTTTACTTTAGCGTAGTAGCGTGCTACTATACTAAACAGACAGAAACCGGCGGTTGACGTTTTCCGAAAACCGCTGTACTATATTACAGTTATTTCACGAAAGGGGCAAGACCCATGGACTTTGACTGGAGCATCCTCCGCAGCGGGGAGCAGACCATCTACCGCCTGCGGGGCCTGTATGAAAAGTACGGTTACCGCCGGTTCAAAATGAGCAAATTCGAGGCCTACGACCTCTATGTACGCAACAAGGACTTCCTGGTCAGCGACCGGATGATCACCTTCACCGACGCCCGGGGGACCCTCATGGCCCTCAAGCCGGACGTGACCCTCTCCATCCTGAAGAACACCCGGCCCGAGGAGCCCGGCCCCCGGAAGGTCTACTACAACGAGAACGTCTACCGCACCGACAAGAGCGGCGAGACCTTCCAGGAAATCATGCAGACCGGCCTGGAGTGCATCGGGGACCTGGACCTCTACCACATCTACGAGGTCATCGCCCTGGCGGTGGCCAGCCTGGCTTCCATCCATCCGGCCTACATCCTGAACATCTCTCACATGGGGCTGGTCTCCGGCTTCATGGAGGCGGCGGGGGTGGACCCGGCAGACTACGGCGAGGTCCTCTCAGCGGTCCGGGAGAAGAACATGGCCGCCCTGGCCGCCTTCTGCAGGGACCGGGGCCTCAGCGGCACTGTCCAGTCCCTGCTGGAGAAGCTGGTGACCACCTACGGTCCCATGGACAGGGTCCTGGGAGAACTTGCCCCTCTGTGCGTGGGAGGCAAAAAGACCCGGGAGGCCTGGGAGGAGCTCCGGGCCCTGTGCGACCTTCTGAAGGCCAACGGCCTGGAGAGCAGGGTCTACCTGGACTTCTCCGTGGAGGGGGATATGCGCTACTACAGCGGCATCGTTTTCCGGGGCTTCCTCCAGGGTCTGGCCGCCGGGGTCCTCTCCGGCGGGCAGTACGACGGCATGGCGGAGAAGATGGGAAAAAAGTGCGGGGCCATCGGCTTTGCCATCTACCTCAACGAGCTGGAGCGCCTGGGCCCCGCCGGAACAGGGCTGGACGCCGACGTGCTGGTGCTCTACAACGAGGGTACCGACCTGGGAGAGCTCACCCGGCAGGTGGACCAGCTCACCGGCAGCGGCAGGCGGGTCCTGGCAAGGAGATCCGCCGATGGCCTCACCGTGGGCGAGACCATCGACCTGAGAGCGTAAGGAGGGAAAGACCGTGAACGAGTTTCTGAACGTGGCCCTGCCCAAGGGACGGCTGGGGGAGCGGGTATACAAGATGTTCGCCCAGGCGGGCTTTCCCTGCGACGAGCTGCTGGACCCCAAGCGCAAGCTGATCTTTGAGAACCCCGAGGCCGGGGTGCGGTACTTCTGGGTGAAGCCTTCCGACGTGCCGGTGTACGTGGAGCGGGGGGCCGCCGACGTCGGCGTTGCCGGGAAGGACATCCTTCTGGAGTACCAGCCGGACATCTACGAGCTCCTGGACCTGAACGTGGGCAAGTGCCGGATGTGCGTGGCCGCCCCCAACGGCTTCCGGGACGACCCGGACAGGACCCTTCGGGTGGCCACGGAATTCCCCCGGATCGCCCGGACCTACTACGGGGCCAGGAGCCGGGACATCGACATCATCCGGCTCCACGGGTCCATTGAGATCGCCCCCATTCTGGACCTGACCGACGTGATCGTGGACATTGTGGAGACGGGCACCACCCTGCGGGAGAACGATCTGTCTCCCATCGAGACCATCGTGCCCATCAGCGCCCGTCTGATTTCCAATAAAGTGAGCTTCCAGTTCAAGCATGAGTCCATCCAGCGGCTTTACGACGATCTGAAGGCCCAGGTAGAAGCCAAGGCAAAGGAGGAAGCGGCAAAATGATCCGTATTTTGAAGGAATCCGAGACCAAACGGGAGGCCATCTTCGCCCGGGAGGACCCGGTGGCAAATGTAGAAGAACCCGTCCGGGCCATTCTGGAGGACGTGGAGAAGAACGGCGACGAGGCACTGAAGCGATACACCAAGGAATTTGACGGCGCGGACATCTCCACCGTACAGGTGGGCATGGGCGACGTGGAGGAGGGCTTCCGCCGGGCGGACCCCGTGCTGGTGGAGATCCTTTTCCGGGCGGTGGACCGCATCGCGGACTTCCACCGGCGGCAGGTCCGCAACAGCTTTTTGGTCAACGAGGAGGACGGCATCGTTCTGGGCCAGAAGGTCCTTCCCCTGGAGCGGGTGGGCCTCTACGTCCCCGGCGGCACCGCCGCCTATCCCTCCAGCGTCCTCATGAACGCCATCCCTGCCAAGATCGCCGGGGTGAAGGAGATCTGTATGGTGACGCCCCCCGGCAAGGACGGGAAGATCCCCCCCAACATCCTGGCTGCCGCCAAGGTCTGCGGCGTGGACAAGGTCTTCCGGGTGGGCGGGGCCCAGGCCATCGCCGCCCTGGCCTACGGCACCGAGTCCGTGCCCAAGGTGGACAAAATCGTGGGCCCCGGCAACCAGTATGTGGCCGAAGCCAAGAAGCAGGTCTTTGGCAAGGTGGGCATCGACATGGTGGCGGGTCCCAGTGAGATCCTGGTCATCGCCGACGAGAAGTGCGACCCCCGGATCGTGGCCGCAGACATGCTCAGCCAGGCCGAGCACGACAAGAACGCCTCGGCGGTGCTCATCACCGACAGCCAGGCCCTGGCCGAGGCGGTCCAGGCGGCCCTGGAGGAGCAAATTCCCCAGCTCAAGCGGGCGGAGATCGCCCGGGCCTCCATCGACAGCAACGGCAAGATCATCGTGGCGGACACCCTGCTCACCGGCATCGACATTGCCAACGAGATCGCCCCGGAGCACCTGGAGCTCTGCGTGGACGAGCCCTTCTCCTATCTGGATAAGATCAAAAACGCCGGGTCCATCTTCATGGGCCGGAACTGCCCCGAGGCCCTGGGAGACTACTTCGCCGGGCCCAACCACACCCTGCCCACCAGCGGCACCGCCCGGTTCTCCAGCCCCCTGTCGGTGGACGACTTCGTGAAAAAGAGTCAGTTCATCTACTACACCCGGGACGCCCTGGGCCGGGCCCAGGAGACCGTGTCCCACTTCGCCAAGCGGGAGGGCCTCACCGGCCACGCCCGGAGCGTAGATATCCGCTTCGACCCGGCCATCGTGGGAGAGGACAAGAAATGAGCGCATTTCTTCACAGCAGATTCTCCGACCTGGAGGCTTACACCCCCGGGGAACAGCCCCGGGACAAGCAGTACATCAAGCTCAACACCAACGAGTCCCCCTATCCGCCCTCCCCGGCGGTGCTGGCGGCCCTGACGGAACAGGACGTGGCCGACCTGCGGCTCTACTCCGACCCCGAGGGCGCCGCCCTGCGGGCCAAGCTGGCGAAGCTCTACGGCTGCGGACCGGAGAACGTCTTCCTGTCCAACGGGTCGGACGACATCCTCAACTTTGCCTTCATGGCCTTTTCCGAGGACGGGGCGGTGTTCCCCTCCTTGACCTATAGCTTTTATCCCGTCTTCTGCGACCTCCACGGTGTGGATTACAGGACCGTGGACCTGAACGACGACTTCACCGTGCCGGTGGAGCGGTTGAAGGACACCGGGCGGCTCACTGTCCTGGCCAATCCCAACGCCCCCACGGGCGTCGCCCTCCCTTTGAAGGAGGTGGAGGCCATCATCGAGTCTAACCCGGACCATGTGGTGGTGGTGGACGAGGCCTATGTGGACTTCGGCGGCCAGAGCGCGGCGGGGCTCATCCACAAGTACGACAATCTCCTGGTGGTCATGACCTATTCCAAGTCTCGGTCCATGGCTGGGGCCCGGCTGGGCTTCGCCCTGGCGGGGCGGGGGATCATCCAGGACCTGGAGAAGATCAAATACTCCACCAACCCCTACAACGTCAACCGCCTGACCCTGAAACTGGGAGAGGCGGCGGTGGATTCCGACGACTACTTCCGGAAAAACGCCGCGGAGATCGTGGAGACCAGGACCCGTGTGACAGAGGAGCTCCGGGCCCTGGGCTTTACCGTGCCGGAGTCCAAGGCCAACTTCGTCTTCATCAAAAGGGACGGCCTGGACGGGGGAGACCTCTACCGGAAGCTCAAGGACCGGGGCATCCTCATCCGCCACTTCTCCGACCCCCGCATCGCGGACTGGAACCGGGTGACCATCGGGGCCCCGGAGGAGATGACGGCGTTTCTGGCCCAGGTGAACACCATCCTGAAGGAGGAGGGCTTGCTATGAGAAAGGTCCGGATCAGCCGCAAAACCGCGGAGACCGACATCACCCTGACCCTGGACCTGGACGGGTCCGGGACCTACGACATCCAGACCGGCGTGGGCTTTTTTGACCATATGCTCACCGCCTTTGCCCGACATGGGGGCTTTGACCTCGCAGTGACCTGTGCCGGCGACACCCAGGTGGACGACCACCACTCCGTGGAGGACATCGGCATCTGCCTGGGGGACGCCTTTGCCCAGGCCCTGGGGGAGATGCGGGGGGTCACCCGCTACGGACACACGATCCTTCCCATGGACGAGGCCCTGATCCTCTCGGCGGTGGACCTGTCCGGCCGGGGGATGCTCTGCTGGGACGTCTCTCTGCCCACAGAGAAGGTGGGCTCCTTTGACACGGAGCTGGCCAAGGAGTTCTGGCTGGCCTTTGTGCGGCGGGCCAACTGCACCCTGCATATCCGCCAACTGGCGGGGGAGAACAGCCACCACATTTTGGAGGGCGTGTTCAAGTCCGCCGCCCGGACCCTCAAGCAGGCGGTGACCCTTACCGGAAGCGACGAAATACCCTCCACCAAAGGCAATTTGGTGTAAAGAAGGAGGAACATGATATGATAGCAGTCATCGACTACGGCGTGGGGAACGTCTTCTCCCTCTGCCGTTCTTTGGAGGCCATCGGCCAGACCCCGGTGGTCACCGGCGACCCGGACCAGCTCCGGAAGGCCGACAAGCTCTTCCTCCCCGGCGTGGGAGCCTTTGCCGACGCCGCCGCCAAGCTTCGGGACACCGGGCTGGACCGGGTGATCAAGGAAGAGGCCGCCAAGGGCAAGCCCCTCATGGGCATCTGCCTGGGGATGCAGCTTCTCTTTGAGGAGAGCTATGAGTTCGGACAATATGAGGGACTGGGGCTCATCCCCGGCAAGGTCATCGGCATGGAGGGAACCATCCCCGCCGAGCTGAAGATCCCCCACATCGGCTGGAACCGGCTCCTCTTCCCCGACCGGCCCCGGCACCCTCTGCTGCAAACTGTGGAGGACGGGGACTGCGTCTACTTTGTCCACTCCTTCTACGCCACGGATTGTGACGAGGCCGTCATCGCCCAGGCGGAGTACGGGAAGGTCCTCACCGCGGCGGTGGCCAAGGGGAACGTGATGGGCTGCCAGTTCCACCCGGAGAAGAGCGGTACGGTGGGGCTGAACATCCTGCGGACCTTCTGCGAAGGGACGTGGTGACATGAAGATCTTTCCTGCCATCGACCTCTTCGGCGGTCAGGCGGTGCGGCTGTACAAGGGGGATTACGACCAGATGACAGTCTACGACCCCCAGCCCCTCCATACCGTCCGGAAGTTTGAAGCCGCCGGGGCCTCCTGCCTCCACCTGGTGGACCTGGAGGGGGCCAAGACCGGCCAGACCACCAACCTGCCCACCATCGAGAAGCTGGCGGCGGAGACCGGCCTCTTCATCGAGGTGGGGGGCGGCATCCGCGCCATGGACACCGTCCGCCGGTATCTGGATGCGGGGGCGGGCCGGGTCATCCTGGGTACCGCTGCCGTCACCGACCCGGACTTCCTGGCCCGGGCGGTCCAGACCTACGGGGAGAAGATCGCCGTGGGGGCGGACCTGAAGGACGGCAAGGTGGCCATTAAGGGCTGGCTGGAGACCACCGGCCAGACCGGAGAAGCTTTCCTGGAACAGATGGAGGCCCTGGGGGTGAAGACCGTTATCTGCACGGATATCGCCAAGGACGGGGCCATGGAGGGCACCAACCGGGCCCTGTACAAGACCCTGGCGGAGAAATTTTCCATGGACATCATCGCCTCCGGTGGCGTGTCTTCCCTGGAGGATATCGCGGCCCTGAAGGTCCTGGGGGCCGCCGGGGCCATCATCGGCAAGGCCTACTACACCGGGGCCATCGACCTGGCGGAGGCCATTCGGCTTGCGGAAAGGAAGGAAGAATTATGATTACGAAACGCATCATCCCCTGCCTGGACGTGAAGGATGGCCGGGTGGTCAAGGGGGTCAACTTTGAGGGGCTGAGCGACGTCAGCTCCCCCATCGAGCTGGCGGAGTATTACACCAATTCCGGCGCGGACGAGCTGGTCTTCTACGACATCACCGCCTCCGCCGAGGGCCGGAGCCTGTTCACCGACATCCTCCGCCAGACCGCCAGCCGGGTCTTCATCCCCCTGACAGTGGGAGGCGGCATCAGCACCCTGGAGGACTTTGACCGGGTGCTCAAGTGCGGCGCGGACAAGGTCAGCGTCAACTCCGGGGCCATCCGGGACCCCGACCTCATCCGCCAGGCCGCCCTGCGGTACGGCAGCCAGTGCGTGGTCCTCTCCGCCGACGTGAAGCGGGTGGATGGCCAGTTCCGGGTCTTCGCCCGGGGCGGCCGGGACGACACCGGCATGGAGGCCATCGCCTGGATCAAGAAATGCGTGGACCTGGGCGCCGGGGAGATCGTGGTCAACTCCATCGACACCGACGGCGTCAAGGGGGGCTTCGACCTGGAGATGCTCTCCGCCGTGTGCGACGCGGTGAAGGTCCCCGTCATTGCCTCCGGCGGCGCGGGGAAGAAGGAGGACTTTACGGAGCTCTTCCGGGCCCTGCCCGGGGTGGACGCGGGGCTGGCGGCCTCGGTGTTCCACTTTGGGGAGATCGCCATCCCCGACCTGAAGGCCGAGCTGAGAAGAAACGGTATCCTGGTGAGATAATACGGATCTCCGATAAAAATATTCATTGTTTTTGTCGGAGAATAGTATAAAGAGGAGGAAACGACCATGGTAGATATTGACAAGCTGAAATTCGACGAGAAGGGCCTCATCCCCGCCATCGTGGTGGACGGCACCAACGGGGACGTGCTGACCCTGGCCTATATGAACCGGGAGAGCCTGGAGATCTCCATCAAAGAGGAGCGGACCTGCTTCTGGAGCCGGTCCCGGCAGGAGCTGTGGCGGAAGGGGGAGACCTCCGGCAACGCCCAGCACATCATTGACATCACCGCCGACTGTGACTACGATTCCCTGGTGGTGAAGGTCAACAAGGACGGCCCCGCCTGCCACACCGGGGCGGAGAGCTGCTTCCACAACCTTCTCTGGGAGAGCGAGAACAACCACGCCTTCACTATGGAGGGGCTTATGGACATGCTCCGGGGCCGCAAGGAGACCCCTAAGGAGGGGTCCTACACCTCCTACCTCTTCGACAAGGGTCTGGACAAGATTTTGAAGAAGGTGGGGGAGGAGTCCACTGAGGTCATCATCGCCGGCAAGGCTGAGGATAAGGCCGAGACCATCTACGAGATCGCCGACCTGGCCTATCACGTCATGGTCCTCATGCTGGAGCTGGGCATCAGCCTGGATGACGTGAAGAAGGAGCTGGCCTCCCGCCACGTCATCGACAAGAAGGTCAAGCAGGAAAAGATGACATAAGGCGTTTTGAACCCGCTTCGCTGGGCTTCAAAACGAGGGGTTGGCGCTCCGTTCAGCGCACGGGCTGCGCCCGCACGTTCTCTCCGCGAGAAGTATTTTTTCGTCGGGGGACCCGCCGAAAAAATGAATTACATCTTTTTCCGTTTTCTGCGGAAAACGGAACTCTGCGAGGCTATTACACAAAAAACCACCCCGGGCCATGTGGCTCGGGGTGGTTTCATTGTTACCCGGGGAAATGATTGTTACGTAGGAATCGTGCTTACGCCGTCAGACGGGGCTCAGCCCATCTTGCCGCCGAACACGCCCTCTTCCAGCTCAGCCTCAGACAGGCCGCGGCGCTGACCGCCGGAGACCAGGAACAGGATGAGGCCGATGACCAGCCAGCCGATCAGCATCTTGATGGCCAGGCCGCCGCCATAGAAGGGGCTGGCGGGGATGAAGGACATGATGAACACGATGGTGGTGACCAGAGACGCGAAGCAGGCCATAGCGGTGCCGCCGGGCATCTTGTAGGGCCGCTCCATCTCGGGGTGCTTTCTCCGCAGGATGAAGGCGGACCAGGAGGTGATCATCCAGGACAGGATGAAGGCCAGGGCGGAGAAGCAGGTGATGGTGTCGATGAGGTTGGCGCCAAGGAAGGGGCCAATCAGGGAGAGGATCAGGCAGACGATCTGACCGCGAACGGCGACGCCGTTGGCGTTCTGATAGGCGAATGCCTTGGGGATGAGCTTGCCGCGGCCCATGGACATCATCATGTTGGCGGAAGCGGTGAAGAAGCCGTTCCAGGTGGTGAACAGGCCGGCCACAGCGCCGATGGTGATGATCCAGTACAGGACCTGACCGGCAGCGCCGGGATACAGGGACTTGAACATGGTGGAAGCGGCGGGACGGGCCATGCCCACGAAGTCCTGCCAGGGCCAGCCATAGCCGAAGCAGAGCAGCAGCACGGTGTAGAAGATGCAGGCCAGGGTGACGGACAGAACGACGGTCTTACCGACGCTGGTCACATCGCCGCCGGCGTCCTCAACGCCCTGGGGGATGGTCTCGAAGCCGGCCAGGAAGTAGGCGGCCTGGACCACGATGGCGAACATGCCGCCGAACATGGAGTGGTGGGAGACCTCTCTCAGGCCGGGGCCGTAGATGTCGGGGTTGGACACGTCATAGATGGGCTGCCAGTTGCCGGCGTTGCCGCCCACCAGAGCGGCGATAGCGCCCAGGATGCCGGCGCCCACCAGGACGAAGCAGAGGATCTTCTGCACGAAGGCGGCGGCGGCCAGACCACGCATGTTCAGAGCGAACAGCAGGAAGGAGAAGATGGTGCCGATGACGATAACGATCAGGTAGATGCCATAGTCCATGATGTTGTACAGGATGGGACCGGACTTGATGCCGGGGATCAGATAACCCAGAACGTCGGTGATCTGAATGGCTTCCCAGGGGATGATGGCGATCATGCCGCCCAGGGAGGCCCAGCCGGAAATCATAGCGACCTTCTCATTGAAGGCCTTGAAGGCGAAAGCCATGCCGCCGCCGGCGACGGGGAGCATGGGGACGAGCTCTGCATAGCACAGGCCGATAGGAACCATCATGATCAGAACCAGCAGATAGCCGATACCGGCGGGCACGGGGCCGCCGCAGGAGGCCATCCAGCCGTTGATGGACACGGCCCAGCCGACGCCGACGATGGCGCCGAAGCCGATGCAGAAGAAGTCAACAGCACTTACGCCCTTTTTCTCGGGAGCATTACTCATAACTTACCTCTTTTCTTTTCGGTGCCGTTCCGCAGAGGAACGGCGGGTTTCTTTCACTCTCTCAGATTTTTCACAGTCAGTGTGAATGGTTTGAAAACCGTCCTCCTTTCCCCGGATGCCTTCCCGGAGCTTTTGGTGAAATCAGCCCATGGGAAGGGGCTTTGGTAACGAGATAATTATAGAGAATCCACCAAACAATGTAAAATCGAAGAAGATGATACTACGAAAAAATAACAGTATAAAGAAATTGAATAATAAGGTGTGTTGTAGATACCACTATAGAAAATTGCAATAATGCAGGGACTTTCCCAATGGAAGGGGTTTCATTTATAATAATAAACAAGAAAAGTTTCAAAAATCATTATAAAAGGTAGAAAAAGGAAAGCCGGCGGTCGCCGCAGACAAGAAAGAGGGGGAGGAGCATGGGCAAATACCGGCCCATCATCGTCACGGCAGAGTGCGGGACGCTGACCCGCGCAGGCAAAATCTTAGGATATACCCAGCCCAGCCTGGGCTACATCATCACCAATCTGGAGACCGAGCTGGGGGTGAAGATCTTCCACCGGGACCAGCGGGGGGTCCGGCTCACCGAGGCCGGAGCCAGCATCATCGACATCATGCGCCAGATCGAGGACATGGAGGACCATCTTCGGGAGGTCATCCACACCAGTCAGGAGAGTCTGCTCCGGGTGGGCATCTTCCCCAGCGTTTCCGCCCAGTGGATCCCGGGGATCATCGCTGCCTTCCGGGAGAGCTACCCCAACACCGCCATCAAGCTCCAGCATCAGAGCTGGTATCTGGACGGAGAGCTGGGGGTGAAGGAGCACACCCTGGAGTGCGCCTTCTTCACCGGCAAGTGCCCCGCGGGGCTGGAGAGCATTCCCCTCCATGTGGACCCCTACTACCTGGTGGTGGGGGAGGACTGCGACCTCTATGACCGGGAGGAGGTCTCCCTGTACGACGTGGCAGGGAAGTACCCCTTCATCCCCACCAACGAGAGCTTTGACTCCGAGAGCGCCATCTGGGACGTGTACCAGACCTTCTCCCAGTC
Organism: Oscillospiraceae bacterium; assembly: GCA_902781745.1. Lineage (GTDB taxonomy): Bacteria > Bacillota > Clostridia > Oscillospirales > Oscillospiraceae > Evtepia. The sequence continues at coordinate 16,982 of CACZKM010000013.1, read as the reverse complement.
CAACCTGGTGGACTTTGAGCCTCGGGAGAACCAGACCTGCATCGCCATGGTGGAGTCCGGCCTGGGGGTGACCATCCTGCCGGGCCTGTCCCTGTACGACCTGCTGCCCGGCCGCCGGGTGAAGGCCATCCCCCTCAAGGAGGACGTCACCCGGACCATCAGCCTGCTCTGCCCCCCCAAGGAGGAGCGCTCGGCGGTGACCTCCGCCTTCCTCCAGCTGGTCCAGCGCCAGGTGGTGGCCTGGGAGGAGGAGCACCGGGAGTGGGGGCTGGAAGGGACCCTCTGATCCCGGGAAACAAAGTGAAAAAAGACGGAACAAGCCCCGGACACGCTGCGTGTCCGGGGCTTGCCGCATCAGTTCCCTTTGACAAACTGTTCCTCTGATTGATAAAAAGCAGGAAATTATATCTACAAAATATGTAAAAATAGTTCAAAAATATAGTTTTGTCGAAAAACATCTTGTTTCCAGACAAGTTTTGTGATAATATTTCAAAACCATTACAAGTACTACTGCGGTCAACTATACCTTATAGCTCAACAGAACGCTTGCAATGGTAAGAGACAAAAGACTGAATTTAGGAGGACACACCATGAAACGAAGTACAGTGCGATTGCTGCTGTTGCTCGTCCTGCTGGTGTTCGTGGTCCCTATAGCCGCTTTTGCGGCAGAGGATAACGAAACAAACAGCACGCCGGCGGCGGTGGAGACGACCCCGGCCCCGGCATCGGCCCCAGCCCCCGCATCGGGGACGGGCTCCACGGAAGGATCCGCGCCTTCCCAGCAGCCCGCGGCCACGAACGAGCCGACCCCCGGCGAAACCCCCGCGACCACGGACGGGACAACGCCCGAGGACAAGCCCGACGCTGCGGAGGAGGACGAGGAGAACCTCGAACCGGCGGCGGAGAAGGATGATGTCGAAAAGGCGAAGCTGGCTGGGGTAAAGAAGAATGGGGCTATGCTGGGCGCTTCGCAAGAGGGTTCTGGTAATCATGTTATCGGTCCAGTAGAGATGAAGGATGGCGAGCCAAAGACTGGTGATTTCACGATTGGGACCAACGACTATGTGTTTGGCCCTACAAGCGGAACGGCTACCATCAGTGACTCTACAGTTACCAATAATGCAAAAAATGACAAAAATGGCCAGGTTAACGGTAGCAACGGATCAGCGTTTCTCTCAAGAACAGGAGGAACTCTGAAATTCTATAACGTGACGATTAACAGCGATTTTAACACCATCCCCCTGAATATCTGGGCAAACGCGACGATTGATGCCGAAAAGTTGACCCTCAACGGGCCGAAAAACGATTCGGTGAAAACCGTCTTTATGTTGGTTGGTGATTATGGAGGATCTGATTCAAGTCTCCCTGGCTCCCTGAATCTCAGCGGCAACAACACTTTCTCCAACGTTACGGGAACGATTGCCGGCTATAATGGTAAAGTCAATATCGGCAACGGTGCAACTCTGACGATCAAAGACAGCGCGATTAAACTGAGTCAGAATGCTTCGTTTAATCTGGTCTCCGGCGCGAATCTGGTGCTGGATAATGCACAGTTGACTGGTAACAGTAATATTACCGTCACCAGCGGTGCTGCCTTGACGTTGAAGGGAAATGAGAACTCTGTTGATGGCTCGATCACCGTCGAATCCGGCGGCAAGCTGGTTCTCGATGGCGCAAGTGTAGCGTCTAGCGTTGCAAACTTTGTGCCCGGTGCTTTGCTGGAATTGCAGAACGGCGCCAGCTTCGAGGTGGAAGACGGCAAAACCTTGAATCTCGGCGGCGTGGAAGTGACGCGCGGGGCCAACACCCTTAAAGGAACCGGCACGCTCGATATGGTGAACGGCAGGGAAATCAACATCCGCAGCGACGCAAGCTTGGAGGCCGAGAAGCTTACCTTCAAAAACGCGATCATCAACGACGATGATTTCACCGCGAACGGAAGCACCTTTATCAATACCACCATCAATGTAAACCCCGGAAGCACCACAACCCTTCAAGAAAAAAGCCAAATGATTAACTCCACAGTTAATGTGAAGGGTAACGGCAAACTCTTCGTGAATGGCAGCACTTTCACGACGGACTCTAAAGAAGCCGGTAAAGACACGATTGGAGAAAGACACTACATAAACGTCAAATCCGGCGGCAAGCTGGAGATGACAAACCAATCCATTGTGGAGAATAAAACAGGTAAAGCAGTGGCAGTTCGTGTCGAAGGTACGGCAAAACTGTCGGACAGCACATTCATGAACAACGTCCACGATGGAGATAAGGGCGGCGCAGTCCGCGGTTTTGCCGGTTCCACCATTGATGTGCAAAAGTGTGAATTTAAGGATAACGTGGCAAACCACGGCGGAGCCATCTATATGGACGGCGGTAACCTTGCAGTTGACGTTGACGCAGTTGACGGTAGTTCTACATTTACCGGCAATCTGGCGAGAGGAGAGTATAAAACAACGCCTGCCGGCGGCGCCATTATGCTGACGGGTAATGCCACTGCTACGATTGGAGCATCGGAATTCATTAGTAATGGTATTAGTAATGGTGTTCATAAGGACAGCGAAAATCACACATACCGGGGCGGCGCGATTTATGTAGAAAAAAACAGTGATCTGAAGCTGAATGGCACGCGCTTCGATGGAAATGGTGTCGATTACCCGGCGGACGCCTATGGGACATCCTATACTAGCGGCGGCGCGGTTGGACTTGAAGATAGTACCGCAACAATTATGGGTGCGACATTCACAAACAATCATGCAGGTACGACCGGCGGCGCTCTGTCGCTGCTGAAGGTATCGCAGGTGACCATTGGTGCTCTAGGCAAAACTCCCACAACGTTTGATAGAAACCGTGTTGATTACGGGTATGACTTCTCCGGCGGCGCAATCTTCATTCATGATGGGGCCAGGCTGGTTATGAAGAACGCCGCGATCCATGACAACACGGCTGACGGTGCGGGCGGCGGTATCGCCACCTGCTGGACCGGCTCGGCGCAGGTCCATTTGCTCGATGGCGCGGTCATCTATGGTAACACGGTGAAAAATCCTATTGAAGGGATCGACGAAGATGTGCAGGACATCTATTTTCTGGAAGTTGTAGATAGAAACAACGGAAAGACAGAAGAACTGGGTGAGCAGATGTTCAACGGCGGCCAGCATAGATGGAAGATCAAGAGAATTACCGGATTCAGAAACTATGTAAATAACTTTCAGGAAACCAACGCTATGGTTGCCGGGTCGAACCCCACAAAAAATGAAACACCTTATGCGCAGGTTATCTTTACAAACAATTCTGTCACAGCGCATAAGCAACATAAGAATAATTATATTGCTTACGGTGGCGCCATCGCCTGCAATGGTGAACTGCACATTGGTACGGATAAACCAAGTGAAAAAGAACTGACAGAAATCAAAATTGTCAAGATTTGGGATGACAAGGACGATACCAGCAAGCGGCCGACTGATCCGGTTAATCTGAAATCCAAGATTCATCTTCGGAACGGTAACACGGATCTGGGCTCACTCGCTGCAATCGGGACCGGCGGTGTCAGCGTTACTGTGCTCACGGGCGTTGACGCAATGGCAGTCAACCCGTATTCAGACGCGGTTTACGGTGACAAAAAGGAACCGGAGAAGAACGATATTTACGACCTTAAAACTGGTAAGTGGAACCTGAAAGACAATACCTACTGGGTCATCATCGTCAGCGGCCTGGAAAAGCTTGCAGATGGCAAATCGTACAAGGTGACCGAGGATGAGGATGCTGTACCGTCGTATCACACGAAAGACATCAACGGCCTTGTGATCACCAACACCCTCAATGACGTGCCTCCCACGCCCACCGGCGGCGGCGGTTCCCCCTCGACGATCAAGGTCGCCGTTGAGAAGAAGTGGGACGACCAGAACGATCAGGACAAGACGCGGCCCGACTCCGTCACCGTCAGGCTCCTGGCCGACGGAGTGGACACCGGGAAGACCGTGAAGCTGAGCGCGTCCAACAACTGGAAAGCCAGCTTTACCAACCTGGCCGAGAAGAAGAGCGGCAAGGTCATCACCTACACCGTGGAAGAGGAGACCGTGGCAGGCTACACCGCCTCTGTCACCGGCGACCGGAAGGCCGGCTTCGTCATCGAGAACAAGCTGACGCCCCCCGAAACCCCGACGCCTCCTGACGAGCCTACGCCTCCCACGCCTCCTGACGAGCCTACACCTCCCGACACCCCCACACCTCCTGACACGCCTCCCGACACACCCACGACGCCCGACGAGCCCACGACCCCTGACACTCCCACGACCCCTGACAAGCCCACGGGAGAGACAGAGGATTATGGACCGTCCGACAACCCCTCCAGGACGATCCCCAACGGGAAGACGCCCACCACCGGAACACCGCCCACCACCGGAAGGACGCCCACCACGGGAACAACGTCCTCCAACGGGTCGGTGACCCCCCGGACCGGTGACGAAAGCCACACCGCCCTCTGGGCGGCTCTGGCCCTGATGTCCCTGGGCGGCATCTGCGCCGTGGTCGTGAACCCCCGGAAGCAGAAGCGCTGATCCATAGTGACAGCCAAAGCGTGAATAAAACCGTCCCCTTCCCATCAACAGGAAGGGGACGGTTTTTGTTGTGCGGTGTTTCGTCAGCGCCGGAGGCTCTTTGATTCGGCCGGCGGATGATAAGGCGATTCGATGAAAGAGAAACCGCAGCGGCTGACCGGGTGGAGACGATCAGTGCACGGCTCCTGTCACGCCTCCACCCCCGGCAGTCCGGCGATGGCCTCCCCCGCCAGCCGGGCAAAGCCCGTGAGCTGGGGGACGGGGGCCTTGTCCCGGTGGAGGACCACCTGGATGGTCTGCTTCATCTCCAGGCCGGGGACCCGGAGGACCGCCAGCCGTCCCGCCTCCACCCCCTGGGCCACGGTGAAGAAGGGGAGGATGGACAGATAGGGCCCCGCCTCCAGGAGCCGTCCCGCCATGGCCGGGCTCTGGAGGGTGAGGAAGGGGGCGGGCTCCAGCCCCTGCCGGGACAGGGCGTGGGTGAACTGGAGACCGTAGGGGGCGGCGTGCTCCATGAAGATGAGCTCCTGGCCCGCCAGCTCCTCCACCCGCACCCGGCCCCGCCCCGCCAGAGGGTGGGAGGAATTCACTGCCGCCACTGCCCGGGTCTCCGCCGCCGCCAGGACCTGCCACTGGCCCGGGGGCAGGGGGTCGTCGATGAGGCAGGCCAGGTCCAGGGTGCCCCGGGAGAGGGCCTCCTTTAAGGTGGCGGTGGCGTCCACCGACAGCTCGATCTGAACCCGGGGATAGGCCCGGTGGTAGGCGGGCAGCAGGTCCGGGGCCAGAGCGTCGAAGAGGGATTCCACCATCCCCACCCGGATCACCCCGGCCAGGTCCTCGTCCCGCCGGAGAAGGGATTCCATCTCCACCGCCGTGGAGACGATGGACCGGGCGTAGGGGAGAAGGGCCTCCCCGTACTGGGTCAGGGAGACCGTCCGGCCGATCCGGTCGAAGAGAGGGGCGCCCACCTCCCGCTCCAACTGCTTGATCTGGGCGCTGATGTTGGCCTGGGAGTAGCCCAGCTCTACCCCGGCGGCGGTGAAGTTCTTCAGGGCCGCCACCCGGAGAAAGGTTTTCAGGTTTCGCAGTTCCATAAAATCACCCCCTCTATCCTACCGCGGGAGGGGCTGTATTTCAATAAAAATTTTTTATCGAAATCAGAAAAACCATTTGTTTTACATATCCAAAAAATTGTGGTATCTTGGTCCCGAACAAAAGAGATCCGGCGACCGACGCCGAGTGATATGGAGGGACCGATCATGACAGAGCAACTGAGAACCATGAACGACCAGGACCTTTTCTGTGTGCTGACGGGGAGCCGCGGCGTCCTCGCCCAGGCCCGCCTGCGGGAGATCATCCTGTCCTATCGGGCGGCCTTCGGGAAGAGCGCCGGTCTGGGCGAGATGGTCCGGGCCATGACAGCCGGGGACGAGGCAAAGGCCGGCTGAGGCAGCGCTTGCCCTTTTCCCGCCGCGGCCCGGCCGTGACATACAGGATAACCCATCCGCCGGAGCGGTTCCCCACGGACCGCCCCGGTGTTTTTATGCCCTGCGCCCCGGGGACCGGGGAAGGGAAGAACGGGGCATCCTGTCCGGGGGAAAGAAGACCCCTCCCGGTTGATTTTCTCCGCAGAAAGGCGTATAATATCCCTGCAAGAAAAAGTACCGCGGCGAGAATACACCCGACCATCGGGAAAGGAGGGCTTGAAGATGTACGCATCCCACGATCCCATCCACTATTTTATCGTCAGAAAGAATCCCCCCGCCCAGGCCGTGCCGGACCTGATCCTGTCCGAGGAGGGAGCGGTAAACGTCACGGCGGAGGACCTGGACTTTTCCGGCCGGACCTTCCGCCTGCTGGCCTCCCCCTTCCAGAAGGCCTGCTTCGCCATGGCCCATGCCGAGCCCGACCAGGTCCCCGACGTGGTCCGTGCCCTGCGGAAGGCCTATCCCGGCCTGACCCAGGTGATCTCCCCCCGGGTCCGCAGCGGCCGCAAGACGGTCAGCGACTACGGCACCCTCCCCAAGGAGGACCGGCAGGTCTTCCAGGGCTTCCTGGAGGCCATGGGCATCTCCCCGGAGAAGTTCATCCTGGACCCGGCCTGTCTGGTGGTCATCGACGGGCCCGAGGATATCCTGGGGGACATGATCCGCAACGGCCTCTTCGACATCGACGGCGTAGAGACCCTGGAGAACCTCCACGACCCGGAGCTCATGGAAAAGTACGTCACAGACTGAACCGAACCACGCAAAGCACCCTGTTTCCCTGGGAAGCGGGGTGCTTTTCCCTACCACGCAAAGCACCCTGTTTCCCTGGGAAGCGGGGTGCTTTTCCCTGTTCGGAGGAGATTTTGACTCTTTACAACAGTGCTTTACTGTGCTAATATAGCAGAGTACCCGCGAGGGTGCGATTCTGACAAACTGATTTTCAGGGGGATAAAAAAGCTATGAAAAAGAAAGCATTTGCACTGTTCCTGGGCTTCACCATGGCGGCGGCCCTGCTGGCCGGCTGCGGCGGCGGCTCCGCCGACACCTCCGGCGAGCCTGCTGATACCGCGGCCTCCGGCGATTACGGCGAGGGCTACGTCTTCAAACACGGCTTCGACCTGGACTACCCGCCCTACTCCTACATTGACGACGACGGCAACGTGGGCGGCTTCGACGTGGAGATGGCCCAGGCGGTCTGCGACTATTACGGCTGGGAGTATGAGGCCGTTCCCTTCAACTGGGACGCCAAGGACGCCGAGCTCAACGCCGGCAGCTGCGACTGCATCTGGTCCGGCTTCACCCTCAACGGCCGGGAGGACGACTACCTGTGGTCCAAGGCCTATTCCGACAACACCCAGATGATCATGGTCAAGAAGGACTCCGGCATCGAGACCCTGGACGACCTGGCGGGCAAGACCGTGGGCGTGCAGACCTCCACCTCCGCCTATGACCTCCTCAACGACGAGGAGGGCCAGAAGGAGCTGTGCGACTCCTTCGCCTCCCTGGAGGTCTATGAGACCTATACCATCGCCTTCAACGACCTGAAGGCCGGCGCCATCGACGCCATCGCCATTGACGTCACCAGCGGCAACTACCTCATGAGCGGAGAAGAGGACTATCAGTTCCTGGACGAGGAGCTGGGCAGCGAGCAGTATGCCATCGGCTTCCGCAAGGATGACACCGAGCTCTGCGACCTGATCAACGCCGCCCTGGATGCCCTGGCCGAGGACGGCACCTACGACCAGATCGGGCAGAAGTATCCTGAGATCTACGACTTCCTGTGCCTGAACAAGTAATTCGGCTGATCTGCATTTCATTGGAGCAATGAGCAGCCGGTCCGCCGGAGGGACAACGCCCGGCGGACCGGCTGTTTCCCATTAAGGCATCCCCCCACACAGCAAGTGTGCGGTGCCTTAACTGGCCGTCTATTTTGCGGAAAGAGGAATGACCATGACCTTATCCACCATGTTATCCACCATGTCCGTAGGTATGCTGCGGACCTGCGGCATCTTTATCCTGACCCTGGTGGGCTCCCTGCCTCTGGGCATGATCGTGGCGCTGCTGCGGAAGTCCCGGTTCTCGGTGGTCCGGGGGATCATCCGCGTTTATATCTCCGTCATCCGGGGCACCCCCCTGATGCTCCAGCTCCTGGTCTGGTACTTCGGGCCCTATTACCTCTTCGACCTGTCCATCCGGGGGTGGCGGTTCCCCGCCCTGATCCTGGGCTTCATCCTCAACTACGCCGCCTACTTCGCGGAGATCTACCGCGGCGGCATTGAGTCCATCTCCGTGGGCCAGTATGAGGCCGCCGAGGTCCTGGGCTACTCCAAGGCCCAGACCTTTATGCGGATCATCCTGCCCCAGGTGGTCAAGACCATCATGCCCTCGGTGACCAACGAGGTCATCACACTGGTTAAGGACACCTCCCTGGCCTTCACCCTGGCCTACCAGGAGGTCTTCTCCCTGTCCAAACAGATCTCGGCCTCCCAGACCTCCTTCATGCCCTTCGTCATCGCCGGCGTGTTCTACTTCGTGGCCAACTACGTGGTGGCCTTCATCATGGAGCGCATCGAGAAGGCCATGGACTACTACCGGTAATTCGAGAACAATCCTATCCTATGGCAGCCCCGCTGCCGGAGAGAGGGTCACCATGATCATAGAAATGAGAAACATCAAAAAGCACTTCGGCGAGCTGGAGGTCCTCAAGGACATCAGCTTCGGGGTGGACAGCGGCGAGGTGGTCAGTATTATCGGCCCCTCAGGCTCCGGCAAGTCCACCCTGCTGCGGTGCGCTACCTTCCTGGAGACCATCGACGGCGGCGAGATCCTCTACATGGGGGAGAAGGCCGCCCACACCGACGAGAGCGGCAAGGCGGTCTACGTCCACCCCAAGGAGCTCCACAGGTTCCGGAGCTACTGCGGCCTGGTCTTCCAGCAGTTCAACCTCTTCCCCCACTACAGCATCCTGAAAAACCTCACCGACGCCCCCATCCAGGTCCAGCACCGGAGCAAGGAGGAGGCCGAGGCTGACGCCATGGAGCTCCTGGGCAAAATGGGCATTGCCGACAAGGCCAACGCCTATCCCTACCAGCTCTCCGGCGGCCAGCAGCAGCGGGTGGCCATCGCCCGGGCCCTGGCCATGAAGCCGGAGATCCTGTTCTTCGACGAGCCCACCTCCGCCCTGGACCCCGAGCTCACCGGGGAGGTGCTGAAGGTCATCCGGCAGTTGGCCGACGAGAAGATGACCATGGTGGTGGTCACCCATGAGATGCCCTTCGCCAAGGCGGTGAGCAACCGGGTCATCTTCATGGCCGGCGGCGTCATCGTGGAGCAGGGGGACCCCCAGGCGGTCTTTGAGAACCCCCAGGAGGAGCGCACCAAGCAGTTCCTCCGGGTCTTCGAGCGGTGAGCGCCGTGGAGCCCCTGGGCTACGCCATCCTGGACCCCACCGGCAACATCACCGCCCTGGTGGAGACCCCCGTGGACTCTGCCCGGCAGCCGGAGACCGCCGCCGCCCTCGTGGCCCGCCACCCCCAGGTGGAGCAGGTGGGCTTCCTGTCCCCCCCGGCGGAGGAAGCCGTTCGGGGGACCCTGCGGATGGCCGGTGGGGAGTTCTGCGGCAACGCGACCATGAGCGCCGCCGCCCTGGCGTTCCTGGACGATTCGTCGGACGCCGGCGAGGGCCCCCGGCGGGTCCTGTTCCGGGTTTCCGGCGCGGCGGACCCCGTGGAGGTCCGTCTGGAACGGGAGACCGGGGATTCCGTCCGGGCCGGGGTAAAGATGCCCCCCGCTCTGCGGATCGAGACCCGGCCCTTTGTCTATGAAACCAAACGGGGAGACCTCCCCGTGGTCTGGATGGAGGGCATCTCCCATATCGTGATCGAGCCTGGCTCCCCCTTCTGGTCTCTGCTGCGGGACCGGTCCGCCGCCGAGGAGGCGGTGCGGAACTGGTGCCAAGAATTGGGGGCTGACGGCCTGGGCCTTATGTTCCTGGATGCCTCCGGGGCCAGACTGACCCCCCTGGTCTACGTCCCTGGCAGCGGCACGGTGTTCTGGGAAAATTCCTGCGCCAGCGGCACCTCCGCTGCGGGCATGGTCCTGGCCGCCCGGGCGGGGGAGAAGGTCGCCTTATCCCTGACCGAGCCCGGCGGCGTCCTCCGGGTGGAGAGCGACCCCGCCGGCGGCACCTGGCTCTACGGCCGGGCCAGACTGGTGGGGCGGTACGTCCTGCCCCGGGACGAACGGTAAGCAAATTCCCGTACAACGGCTGCGCGCCCTGTTTCCCACGGAAACGGGGCGTTTTTTTGCCGGCTGCCCTTTTCCGCAAATGCGCTCTTTTGCTTGCCCATTGGATGCGTATGTGGTACAATAAACAAAATTTCACGATACGCGAAGGGAGGGGGGGCCATGGCTGCCCCGGACAAGTACGGAATCAATATGCGCCGCTTCTGCCGGGACTATGAGGAGGAACTCCGGGCGGCCCTGGAGGATACCGGCCCCACCCCCGCGGTCCGGGCCCGCCATCTGGAGACCCTCCGGTGGCTCCAGCATGAGCGGCTGGTCCATTTGATCGTTTTGGTCCTCACTGCCCTGGGGGAGCTCTTCACTGTGGACCTGGCCCTCCTCCACCCGGAGACCGACCCCGGCGCGGCGATGGTCATGCTGGGCCTGGCGGTGTTGCTGGGGGCTTATTTCCGCCACTACTTCTTCCTGGAGAACACCGTACAGCACTGGTACCGTCTGGCCGAGGACCTGTGGGACAGCGGAGGTCGGCCTGCCAACGATAGAACTATGGGATAAAGGTCTCCGTCCCGGCGGAGGCAGCGGCCCGCCCGGGGGGGCGGATCGACCTGGAGGGATCGGCACAATGAAAGTGAAACACCGTATGACTCTGACGACGAAATATGTGCTGGCCTTCGGCGCTCTGCTTCTGGCGGCCAATATCATCCTGGGGGTAGCGCTCATGGCTCAGGCCACCTCGGCCATGAGCGCCCTGGTCCGGAAGAATATGCTGGATATCTCCACTGCCGCCGCCGCCCTGCTGGATGGGGACAAGCTGGCCGCCCTCTCCAAGGAGGACGTGGACGGGCCGGTTTACCGGGATGTTCTGGAGGACCTGACCGTCTTCCAGGAGAACATCGACATCGAATACATCTACGCGGTCCGCCAGGTGTCGGAGGACAAATTCATCTTTACCGTGGATGCCGACCCTGTGGCTCCTGCCGATTTTGGCGAAGAGGTTCTGATTACCCCGGCCCTTCTTCAGGCAGCAGAGGGGATCGCCTCGGTGGACAGCGCCCCCGCCCAGGACGAGTGGGGGAACTTCTACACTGCCTACAGCCCTGTTTTGGATTCTGAGGACGAGGTGGTGGGAATCATCGGCGTGGACTTCGACGCCCAGTGGTATGATGACCAGATCCACAACAACACCATCTCCGTGGGCGTCATCAGCGTCTTGTCTGTGGTGGCCGGGGCGGGGATCATTCTCCTGATCACAAGCCGGGTCAGCCGGGGGTTCCGGGACCTGGACGACCAGCTCTCCGCCCTGTCTGCTGACGTGGTCACCCTGACGGAGGAGCTCACGGCCAACCCGGGCTACCGGGAGACCGTGGAGGCGGCCCTTTCTGCCGAGCGCCCCGCCGGGGGGGCCCCCGCCGACGAGATTGCAGCCCTGGGGGAGAAGATCGGCGTCATGCAGGGGGAGCTCCAGCGCTACCTGGCCTATCTCCGGGCCCAGGCGGGCACCGACGCCCTCACCGGCCTCGGCAACACCACCGCTTGTCGGGAGAAGCGGAAGGTCCTGGATTCGGCCATCCGGGCGGGCACGGCCTCCTTCGCCCTGGCGGTCTTTGACGTTGACGACCTTAAGGGCATCAACGATCGCAATGGCCATGCCTGCGGCGATATGGTCATTGGAGCCGCCGGAGCCGCCATCTCCAGTGCCTTCGGTCGGGGGAATTCCTTCCGGGTGGGCGGAGATGAGTTCCTGGTAATCGTGGAGAACGCTTCCTCGGAGGACATGGTGACCCGGCTGGAGCTGGTGGAGCAGGCGGTGGCGGACTTCAATGCCTCCGACAGACCTTTCCCCGTAGACCTGTCCCTGTCCATGGGGGCTGCAGTATACCGACCCGGGGAGGACGCCGACTTCCAGTCGGTATTCGTCCGGGCCGACGCGACCATGTACCGGCGGAAGGGGGCGAACCACCGCCGGAGCCGGGAGAGCGATTTGCCGGAGCCGGTAGTCGATTAGGATAAAGAAGTCGCTGGACTTTTTTTGTAAAACAGAATACAATAATATCTCTCGAATAAACCGCAACGCGGTAAATTCACGGGGCTATGCCCCGCAATCCTCCACAAATCGTTTGATTTGGAGGATACTGACATTGTTGCAATGCGCATTACAGCACGACGCGCCATAGACGCCGACGGGCACGGCGGCACCCAGAAGAGCAGAACGGGGGACCTGTCCATGAAGAAGAACAACAAAATAAAACGCTACGCCGTTCTGGAGATCAACGACATCCTGGCCGGCCTGCGGGAGAAATATGACATCGTCCGCCTGGTGGACGTGGAGGAGTGCCGGATCCTGGACGTGACCGAGGCGGGGGACCTACGCTACCAGCAGGAGTGCTTTCACATCTGGGGTCGTCAGGTTCGGTGCAAAAACTGCTCCAGCCTCCGGGCCTGCCTGACCCACTGCGACCTGGATAAGACGGAGTTTCTGGGGGTGGACAAGGAGACCATCCACTCCATCCCCATCTATCTGGAGCTTTTGGGCGGTGAACAGCTCCTGTGTGTCATCGAATGCGTCAAGTTTCTGGAAAAGGACCCCGCCGGAGCAAAGGGGCAGGCGGAGGTGGAGGACCCCTCCTCCTATGTCTCCACCCATGACGTCCTCACCCGGCTGTACACGGCGGAGAAGCTCTCCTGGGAGATCCGCCGGCGGCTGCTGGAGGACCCGGAGGGGGAGTATCTCCTGGTGATGCTCAACATCCGCAACTTCACCTTGGTTAACCGCCTCTTCGGTGTGGAGGTCGCCAACCGCCTGCTGGTGGGCATGGCCGACCTGCTGCGGAAGCACTGCGGCCCGGAGGACATCTACGGCCGCTATCGGGACGACCGCTTCGCCGTCCTCACCCGGCAGGAGAGCTTTCGCGAGGAGGCTCTGGCAGACGATCTCCGGGCGCTGGAGGCTCTGGTGAAGAGCCCCATTTACGCTGTTGTTGTAAAGGCGGGGGTCTATGTGGTCCCCAGGACCACCCAGCTTCCCGTAACTGCCATGATGGAAAAAGCCGAGCTGGCAGTGTCCTCCATCCGGGATGACCGGGACCGGTCCGTGGCCCGGTATGAGCCGGGGATGCTGGCCAGCCGCCTCCACGACCAGCGGGTGGTTGCCGACTTTGAGCGGGCCCTGCGGGACGGGGAGTTCCAGATCTACCTCCAGCCCCAGGTCCGGGGGGACGGGATGGTTTACGGCGCAGAGGCCCTGGTGCGCTGGGCCCAGCCCGACGGGCGAGTCCTTTTGCCCATGGAGTTTCTGGATGTCCTCCAGCGCAGCGAGCTTTTGTCCCACCTGGACCTCTACGTCTGGGACCTGGCGGCCCGGCAATTGGCGGCCTGGAAGGACACCGCCTTCCGGGATCTGTATATCTCCATCAACGTGGACCCCACGGATTTTTACCACCTGGATGTGCCCACGGTCCTGGCCGGCCTGTGCCAAAAATACGGCCTGGAATCCCGGGCTCTGCGGGTGGAGATCACCGAGACCGCCTTGGTGGAGGACATAGAGCGCCACAGCCGGACGGTGGAGCGCCTCCACGAGGCGGGCTTTATCGTGGAGATCGACGACTTCGGCAAGGGGTACAGCTCCCTGAGCCTGCTTAAGGATATCCCCGCCGACGTGCTGAAGATCGATATGGGCTTCACCCGGGGGGAGGACAGCGGCAAACGGACCCAGGTCATCCTGGAGTCGGTGATCGGCATGGCGGCGAACCTGAACATGGATGTGATCACCGAGGGAGTGGAGACCCGGGAGCAACTGGAACAGCTCTCCAAGATGGGGTGCCGCGGGTTCCAGGGCTTCTACTTCTCCCGGCCCATCACTGTGGCGGACTTCGAGAAGGTCACCCGGGAAAACCTCCTTCGGGAGACGTAAACCCCGTGTATACGACAAAAAGACCGTTCCAATATGAACTGATATGCTCCCCTTATGTTTGACAGAGTTTTTTTCTCTGTCTTCCATAAGGGGAGCATATCAATATCTCCTCGGGGAGGATGGAACGGTCTTTTCCGTTATATCTGTTGTAGCTGCATTGGCATCACAACCCATATTTGCCGCCCTGGAGCTGCGCCTTGCCGGCCCCCTTGGCCTGGTAGAGATAGGTGTCCGCCAGCTTGAACATCTTTCGCAGATCGTCATCATACTGGCAGGTGCCCAGGACATAGCCTCCGGAGAACTGGAGGGGAGCGGTCTGTCCGTCGCCCAGGGGAACTATGGGAGGGGATTGGATCAGATCCTTCGCTTGGGCCAGGAACTCCGTCTGCCGGTCCGCTGGGGCAATGACCAGGAACTCATCGCCCCCGAAGCGGTAGGTGTGAGCCCCGGCGAACCGCTGGCGGAGCTGCCGACCCGTCTCCTGGAGGCACCGGTCCCCGGCGTCGTGGCCATGGTCGTCGTTGATCGATTTGAACTCGTCCAGGTCCAGGATCAGCACCAGAACACGCTGGCCGGCGAACTCGGGATAATCCCGCCGCAGGGCAAAGCGGTTGTGCAGGGAAGTGAGCTGGTCCACCAGGGAGGCCCGTTCCAGCAGGAGGTTGTCTTCATGCAGGAGGGTGTTGGCCTCCCGGAGCCGATAGAAGGCCCGGCGCTCGGAGCGCTTGAGATGGCAGACGAAGAAGAGGTCCACCAGGATGCCCACCAGGGACACGAAGACCTTCTGAAGGTTCTGCTGGTCAAAGGTGACGAAGTTGTGGTCCGTGGAGAAGAAAAACAGGGTGTAGACGAACATGAAGACGCCGGCGGTGATTCCGCCGGGATACCCGAAGAGGGCGGAGCAGACCACCAGCCCGGCGATGAGGATCATATTTGGGTTGGGAATCTGAAGGAAGTAGACACACCACACCATGGCAGCCATAATGAGGCAGGTCAGCAGGACGGCGATGGCAGGGTGGCTTTCCATGTGGAGGAGCGCGCTGCCGGCGTCCCGTCTGTCACGATCCTGGATTGTCATACGCTGAACCCTTCTTTCCTATTTGGTGACTTTTTCCGGGCCTGCGCCGGGAAGAAGTGCCCGGGGATGAACGGCGCCGGTCACAGGGAAACGGTTTCCATGGGGTCGGTATCGGTCACCTCACAGTCACAGCCTCCCCTCGCCTTGGCTTGGTAAAGAGCGGCGTCCGCTCGACGGAAGAACTCTTCGATGTCCTGCACACCCAATCCGTAGGCTGCGCCGCAACTGACGGTGGCGGTAGGACCCTCCGCGCGGCGGAGGGTGCGGTTAATGTGGGCCACCTTGCCCCGGATGAGCTCTGAGGCGTTGGGGCGGACGTGGACCATGATGACGGCGAACTCGTCTCCCCCCAGACGACAGACAAAGTCCTGGTCCCGGAAGTTGGCCCGGAGGACCTGGGCGGTCCGGACCAGGACCGCGTCCCCGACCTCATGGCCGTAGGTGTCGTTGATGGACTTGAATTTGTCCAGGTCAAAGACCAGCAGAGCGGAGGTGGCTAAATCCAGGTTGGTCAGAAGAAAGTCGTACCCGCTTCGATTATACACCCCTGTGAGCTTGTCGTGGGTGGCCTCGAAGGCCAGGTGTTCCCGCTTTTCCAGGTTGGCCTCGTACATGAGGTTGTAGGTTTTGGCCAGAAACTGGAATTCCGAGGAGCCGGTGATGGGGATGGGCTTCTCAGCCCGGATGAACATCACAGACCGCAGCAGGGGGCTGACCACCAGCAGCAGATTCAGGATCATTGTCAGCAGGGAGATGGCGATGGCCAGAATGATGAGGATCTGCTGGTGGGAAAGCAGGGTGTGAAGGGCGTCGGAGGTAAGGCTTTGATCTCCCTCCACATCCTGTGCCAGCTCCGACAAGCAGTTCCTCATATGGCCGGAGATGGCGTTTTTCCGCTCGTAGTAGGTGCTGTCAAAGACCATGTCCCGGGCCCGGGCCTCTTTCTCCGCCGGGGGGAGAGCGGCGTCGGCGGGGTCCACCCCCACATTCCGGATCTCCCTGGGGAACTCGGCCAAATCGTAACCGTAAGCCTCCACGGTCAGCCGCATGGCATAGTATTCCCGGTCCATGAGGATGACCGACTGGGCCATGGCGGCCTCCAGGGACTGAGCGGCGGGGGAGTCCCCGAAGATCTGCTGGACGCTCTCCAGAGCCTTGTCCCGGCGTTGGGTTACGTTGGCTTCCTTAAAATAGTTGTCCAGGTACTGCCGGTCCCCGGTCTCGGTAAAGCAGCGGACCTGCTCGGTGAGGTAGTCTGACCCGATCTGGAGATCATAGGCGCTTTGCTGCCAGCTAATATAGTTTTCGGTGTTCTGTCGCATTTCGTCGTAGCCGCTGTTGGTGCGGTAGGTGGAGAGCAGCAGCACCACAGAGATTATCAGGACCAGAAAGGCCATAAAGTAATTTATCTGCCGGATAGAGATGCCCCGGGATACGGACGACGATGCCGGATTGTCGCTGGTGTGCTTCTGCATACTTGTGCCCCCTGTTTTGTAGAGCATCGGTTTGCGATGCTTACTACATTAAAATATCACTATCGCACCAAATCGTCAACCCTTTGGGCGGGGAAAACCATGTGAGAGCGGTGTCCCGGAATCCCAAATTGAAGGTTTATACTAGTCTCAATTAAAAAGCTTGAAAAGCTTTTTATAGCGCCGAAGGCGCGTTTGAGACTGCATGAGACGGTATGACGCGCTTGCGCGGCATGA